>JAKAIQ010000140.1 GCA_021825035.1 Deltaproteobacteria bacterium
ACCATGGGCGCAAGGCTTGAGCCTCCCATGCCGAGGAGCACCGCGTCCCCGTATCCGGAGTTTTTTATCTCCGCGGCAAAGGCGGTTATCTCGTTCCTGTGAGCGTCCATGACCTCCGGAAGCGTAAGCCAGCCGAGGGAATTCTCTATGAGTTTACGCTCCCCGGTCGCCTTTTTCCACAGGGCGGAGTCCTTTGCCCAGAGCCTGTGGAGGAATTTTTTCTCCTCCATCTCGCTCAGGGCTTTGTTCACCTCCCCGGCCATGTCGCCGAGCGCGAAGCGAACGGGCGTGGCTTTTTCCTCGAGTATTTTTTTCTTCTTTTCGGCCATGCTCTTGACGAGCGCGTCGTATGAGTCGGCGAACTGCCTTATCCCCTCATCCTCGAGACGGGCGGTCAGCCTGTCGTAGCCGAGCCCCAGCGCGTCGAGTTCCGAGACGGTCTTTTCCGCCTCGTCGAGCCCCTCTGAAAGCGTGGGGCGGACCTTGCCGTGGCTGTAAAAGGCGAGCATGGTATGGAGCGGCATCGTGCTCACCGTGCCTCTTTCGATAAGCCCGTTTACGTACATGAGGTCGTCGTACTCGGGGTTCTTGGTGGAGGTGGACGCCCAGAGGAGCTTTTGCGGCATGGCCCCCTTTTCCTTCAAGGCCTTGAATCGCCGGCTCTCGAATATCTCGCCGTACTTCACGAACGCCGTTTTAGCGTTGGCGATGGCGGTCTTGCCGATAAGCGCGTGCAGGCGCATCTTCCTGTCGTTGGAGGTTTCCTTTTCGGCGGCTTCTCCGGCAAGCCTGTCAACCAGCGTGTCGATGCGGCTCACGAAAAAGCTCGCCACGCTCATTATGCCGTTAAGGGGCCTGTTTTCAGCCGCCCTTCTTTCAAGACCCCGCACGTACGCCCACGCCGCCTCCTCGTACCTCCTGACCGAAAAAAGAAGCGTTATGTTGATGTTGCGGCCCTCGTAGACAAGCTCCTCGATGGCGGAAAGCCCCTCTTTCGTGCCGGGCACCTTTACCATCACGTTGGGCCTGTTGACGCGCGAGAAAAGCCCCCTTGCGTCCTCGACCGTGGCCTGCGCGTCCCTTGCGTATCCGGGCTTGACTTCCACCGACACGAAGCCGTCCGTGCCGGAGGATTCCCTGAATGCGGACAGCAGAACATCCGCGGCGGCGGATATGTCTTCTATCATGAGTTCCCTTACCACGCCGTCGGCGTCGAAGCCTTCCTTTACGAGCCTTCTTATCTCAGGGTCGTATTCCTTTGTGCCGGTTATCGCCTTTTCGAATATCGTGGGGTTTGACGTCACGCCCGAAAGGCCGTACTCGTCTATCATCCGCCTCAGCTCCCCAGAGGTGATGAGGCCCCTCCGGAGGTTGTCGAGCCATACGCTCTGGCCGAATTTTTTCAACTGTGTCAAGGTATTCACGGAAATCGCGCCTCCTAACGGCAGCCCTTCAAGATACGCTCCCGGTTGGCTCAAGTATAGCAGAGTATCCGTTGGCCGCCAAAAGCCTGACGCGGAAAAACTGGCGGAACCATCCCGTAGAAAGGTTAAATTTTATAACTTCGATAAAATATCACATGGCATACATTTTATCTAAGGAATTCTGGGCAGGCAGGATGTTTGCCGTTAAGATTGATTTTTCATCTTAAAGCTCCTTAAACCCCGCCCTTTTAATCCCCTTTTAATCGAAGTTCCCGGACATCTCGGCTTCGCACGCCATTATAAAATCTTCCTGGCGGATGTTATCTCCTCTCCGCGCGGCCCTTGTAGCGGCATTACGGACGACTATGCCTATCTGCCCTCCGGACAGGTCATATCGGTCGGCGAGATGATGCAGGTCTGCGTCATCCGATAACGGCGCTGTCTCAGGCATATGTACTCGCCATAATTTTAACCTCTCATGAGGCCCGGGTCTTTTGAACTCGATCTTGTAATGGAATCTCCTTGAAAAAGCGGTATCCATATTCTCGGCAAGGTTGGTCGTGGCTATGAGTATTCCGTCAAACTTTTCAATCTGCTCAAGGAATATGTTCTGCATCTGGTTGTATGAGTGATCCGCCGCTCCCCTCGCGCTTGTCCTTCTATGCAGGAACTGATCCGCTTCGTTCAAAAGAAGCACCGGCGGTTTACTCATTCCCCTTGATAACTCCCCGTATCTATCAAATATCATCCTTGTATTCTTTTCAGCCTCTCCAACCCACATGCTAAGTATCTTTGAGCAATCGAAGGTAATAAGGTCTCTTTTCAGAGTGTATGCCACGGCGTTCGCCGTCAGGGTTTTTCCGGTGCCGGGCGCTCCGTAATAAAGCATTGTTATTGGCTGGTATTTCCTTTTGCCGTAATCCGATTGTAAAAGGCTGCTTCCCTTGATCCCCCACTTCTTTAAGCGTTCGGCAACGCCACCCTCGATCATCTCTATCGCAAGCATTATTTCCTCATATGTCTTGGGATGGAGAATGACCCTATCAAGGGATATCGCTGGTTTTATTACCTCAAAGAAATCGTCTTCCCTGAGCTTAAGCCTTTTCTTTTTCTCGCAAAGAAGCCTGCCTATGATCCTGTCATTAAGCCTTACCGAGTCCTCTTCACCCAACATTTCACTCCTTGACTCTATCTCTATTATCTTCTCCTTTATAAGTCTCCCGTCCTTCTGAAACATTTTTTTATTGTTCAGTTTCTCATAATGGGTTCCGCTTATGATGCCGAGAAGGCTATCTATATCGCAAATGTCCTTACGGCCCAAGGCTTCGCCTTCGAGGAGGGCGATGATGATGAGTTCTTCTTCCTTTGTAAGGGCCTTTTGCCTCTTGAACTCCTCAAGAGGAAACACCTTGTCCGTTCTGGCAAGCCGCTCGGATATCCTTATCTCCAATTTTTTCAGTTCGGTATCGTCGCGGTGGATCTCGAGTTCTCTCATATATCTTCTGTATCTCCTGTGCGTCGGATTTAACAGAAACTCGTCGTCGTTTCTCAGGAGAAGCTCTACCCTCTTGAACTGGTCTGCAAGGTATTCAAGATTATCCCTGTAAGGCTCCGATAATTCTTTTTTTATTTTTCCGCCGGAATCGCAAATCCTGCCGATAAACTGGTCGGTAAGGCTCGCGGTCGACCGAAGAATCTCCACGGTGTCCGCGGAATCGTCCGCTGAGGCATCTGCTGTCGATTTAACAGCAAGCGGTGTCCTCGGCCTTTCAATTTCGAGGATTCCCGACTTCTCCAGGTCATTAATCCTCTTGATATTTCTGAAGGCCGTCTTCTTATCGCCTCCGAGCATTTTCAAGATATCCCGTATTCCCGTCCCCTCTTCATGCCCATCTTCAAAGAAGTTTCCGAAGAGAATAGCGATTATCTTCACATCGTTTTCTTCGAGGCCGTATTCCTTGAAGGGAGGCTTTTGGGCAAGCTTCCGCAAGATGGGCTTTATATCTTTTTTCCGCGATTTCTCATCCCTCTCGATTAACTCCGATACGTCCAGAAGAAGTTCTATTACTTTGTCTCTTTCTCTTGTCGCCATCTCCTCTGCCATAAGAAACCTCTCATAATCGATATTGGTTAACAGCCTTTTAGGCCTCTTTGACTACCAGGGCCAATCCCACGGGTCTTCCTGCTGTTTCTCCTTCTGCTTCTTGACGGTATATCCGTTATCATCGTAATCATTCTCGTCTGTGGGAAAAGGGTCTTTTTCCGTCCATCCGACCATCTTCAGGTCATCTATGATATGCCGCCTGGCGGCTTTAACGGCGTCCTCTCCGAAAATCATCCTTGCCTTCTCAATCCCGGCCTCATGATGTCGTTCTTTTCTGTGCTTTAAGGCATATCCGTGGATATTGGCCAGGGCGTCAAGCCACAAATGGACTTCGTAATACGATTTCCCGAAGAGCCGGATGGATTCTTTACAATGGTCTTCGAATTTTGACATAGAGATTAATTAGTTTGGCACCTTCAGCCATAATGATTATCAAAAAAGATTTCCTGATTTATCAATAAAACTCCATTTGTCTCCAGCCATTACAGGCGCCAGTCCTTCCGAAAAGATCAACGCCCCGTCGAATCTCAGGTTGGTGTTGTATTTGCCTGTCTTATCTACGTATCGCCAGCCATGGCCCACACTTACCGTTGCTAATCCTTCGGAAAAATCAAAGGCAAGATCAAATCGCGGCGTAATGACATATCGCCCTCTTTTATCGACGTAGCCCCATTTATCCAGGAGTTTTACAGGAGCCATTCCTTCCGAAAATCGTCTTGCATCGTCAAATTGAGGCGAAATGGCAAAACTCCCCGTCTTATCGATATATCCCCATTTGGGGCCTGCCTTCACAAAGGCAAGTCCTTCTGCGAAATATCCGGCATCGTCAAATCTCGGTTCGATTGCAAATCGCCCACCTTTATCGATGTAACCCCATTTGCCGTTGATCTTTACAGCCGCTATACCTTCGGAGAAGTAGCCGGCATCATCGAAGCGCGGTTTTATGGCATATGCGCCGCGTCTATCAATGAAGCCGAAGCGATTCGAGATTTTTACTTTCGCCAATCCTTCGGAAAAGAATAATCCATCATCAAACCGCGGCTTTATCGCGTATCGTCCGGACTTGTCGATGTAGCCCAATTTACCGTTGACCATCACTCCGGCCATACCGTCGGTGAATCCAAATGCATGGTCAAACTTTGGAGGGATGACCTGTTTTCCCGTCTTATCGATATACCCCCACTTATCGTCAATCCTTACCGGTGCGAGTCCTTCTGAAAAGCCCCGGGCTTCATCGAATTTCGATTTTATTACTTTGGTTCCGGCCTTATCGATAAACTCCCAGGAATCACAGGTTTTTACAGGCGCCAGTCCCTCGGAGAATCCATAGGTTGCGCAGTAGTGCGGGTCACCGAGCCGCTCGTTTGTGTATAGGGGCGGGAAAACCGACAGGAATATCGCGGGGATAATAAGCGCATACAGTCTTTTCATTTTTTTAAAGACCTTTCCCAAGCATATGAACTTAAGCCTTTTTCAGAAAAGCCTCTTAGGGGTGCAAAAGTATCGCCGCATGCATGAGTAATAACACATAGCGGCGACAACCATCTGTCGGTCTCGATTCGGCAACGGAAGGGATAATCCATTTCCATGCGCCGGATTCTGCAGATTATCTTTAAGGGATTGAGTTCGCGATTCGTCTTTCAGAGTTGCGGGAGTCTAAAGATAGACCACTCAGAGCCGGCTTGACAGGAAAGCAGATATGTTATACATTTGATCATGTAGTTTAACATTTTTTCAAAAAGGTTGGAATTATGACAACGGTTAAGACTCTATCAAAAGGGCAGATAGTAATACCGGCTGATATAAGGAAGAGATACCACATAGAACCGGGCTCCGAGATGCAGATCATGGAGTACGGAGGCATTATCTATCTGATCCCGCCCGCGAAAGACCCCGTGAAAGAAGCGTGCGGCCTCCTTCCTTCAAAGCCTTCCCTCTCGGAGCGACTGCTCAAGGAACGCAAAGGAGAGTTTCAATAATAATGACCTCCGGCCCTTTTGTCTTTGACAGTTATGCTCTTTTGAAGTTTTTTCAGAAAGAGAAGGGGTATGAAAAGGTCTTCAATCTCCTGGAAGGCATCCGGAAATCCAGCACAGACAAATATATTAACGTCATCAATCTCGCCGAGATCATCTACGCCACGAAAAGGGCGTTCGGCGATCAGAAGAAGCTTGAAGTGCTGGCGAACATAGAGAGGCTTAACTTCACGATCCTGCCGGCGTCGAACGGCCTCGTATTCCAGGCGGCTGAATACAAGGCTCAGTATAGCATATCGTTCGCCGACTGCTTCGCCCTCGCCTCAGCC
>JAKAIQ010000141.1 GCA_021825035.1 Deltaproteobacteria bacterium
AGATAATGGCCCAGGGGATAGGGGCGCGGCCCCGGTGCCTCGGCAGAAGTGTCGGGTGCATGCCCACGGACGTATGCCTGACTATGGACATGAAATCCTTCTTGACGAGCTGCGACCATCCTATTACGTACGCCATGTCAGGGTCGCACGCCTTCACGAGTTCAAGCGACTCCCCATCGTTTATGTTTCTTATCTTATGAAGAGGCACGCCGTATTTTTGCGCCAGACCGTCAAAGGGCCTGTTGCCCGACATCTTTGCGCGACGCTCGTCGTCGAGCGTAAAGATCCCCGTGACGTTGCCGCCGAGACCCAGGATTTCTTCAAGGCAGCGCCGGCCTATTTCGTCGAAGCTCACGAAGATGGATTTCATCGGTTACTTACCCCTTTTTACGAAGATTTGGCGAATTGCCCGGCGTCGAGGGTCCTTGTCCATCCCCTTACCCTCAGTATCCCCCATACGGAGCCGAGGCCGTAGCTGAAGTGGAGCGTTGCGAAAGAAAGCACAAGGAAAGGAATCAGGCGGCCTGCTCCGCGGCATATCCTTAACGAAAAGAAGAAGCTTGCCGCGAGGTACGAGGTTAGTACAAGCGCCGTAAGGAAATAACCCATCGGGGTTATCAACATGAGCAACGCGCTTGCGGCAAGGCTCAAGACGAATATTAGAGGGATAAAATGCCTTATGGAAAGCGACCGTTTGCTCAAGGCGCTCGTAAAGATATTCCACATGCCGTTATTGAAGTTCTGTCTCCAGAGGGCCTTTAGGTTCGGGCGGTTGTAATAGAAGGACTTTATCTCCGGGCTCAAGTATATCCTCTTTCCGGCCTTCCGTATCCTTGAGTTGAGCTCGACATCCTGGTTCCGTACAAGGTGCTCGTTAAAAAGGCCGACTTCATCGAATATCTCCCTTTTAAACGCGCCGAAAGGGACGGTATCGACGTATTGCGGCTCGCAGGAAGTCCGGAACTTGGAGTTCCCGACGCCGAACGGGTGAGAGGTCGCAATGGCAATGGCCTTCGCAACAGGGGTCTCGCCGCCCGGCAGGGTGACGATCGGCCCTCCGACGTTGCAGGCGCCTATCTTTTCGTCATTTAGGGTCTCCACGCACCGCAGGATATAGTCCCTGTCATAATATGTATGGGCATCCAGCCTTATGATGATCCTCCCCCTTGAAGCCCTTATGCCGGCATTAAGGGCGTTTGGGGCGGTCTTTAAAGGGTTATCGAGGAGCCTTATGAATGGATACCTCCCGCAATAAGAGGATATGATGTCCCTCGTGTTGTCCGAGGAACGGCCGTCCACGAGAAGGACTTCGAGGTCATCCTTGGGATAGCTCTGCGAAAGGATCGAATCCATGCATTTGGCGATGTATCTTTCCTCGTTGCGCACCGGCACTATGACCGAGACCGTTGGGTTCATTTCCTGTCGCATACGGCTGAATTCATTTGACGGCATAGTCGCTCAACTTTTTCGATCCCGCGGCGTTTAGCCAGATACGCTGAAGTCTTTCGGCCACGTCGTACGCGCCGTGGACCTTCTTCTTGAACTCCCATATCGAGTCCTCTTCATAGACCACTATCCGTTTAAGCTCAAAAAGGCCCTGCGAGGAGCCGTTGCGCCCCATGTTCGTCGTAAGCGCGGCCAGATAGCCGTGGCCTTTAAGCATCTCGATATGTGCCGGGTCGTAGTCCTTGAAGGTGCCGTGCGGGTAACTGAAGATCACCGGTCGAGTATCCGTCTTTTCGAAGAAAGTCCGGGTCGAGTCCTCGATCTCTTTCCTGGCGTCTTCGAGGCTCAAATTTGAAAGAGAATCCCTGTGCGTATGCGTGTGCGCGCCGAACTCCATGCCTGAATCCATCATCTCCCCGACCTCTTTCCACGAAAGCGGCAGCCAGCGATCGGGATTCTTCGAGAAGTCATCCCTCCCGCCCCTGTCCATGAGCACCCAGGGGAAGGGGCGGCTGTCTCCGATATACTTCGTGGTCAAAAAAAACGACGCCCTGATCCCGTATTTTTTAAGCACCGGAAACGCATAGATATAATTGTCCTTGAAGCCGTCATCGAAGGTGACGCAGACCTCGTTGCCTTTTACAAGGTTCGCGGCCATTTTTCTTACATATTCGGAAACCGTTATGGCCTCGAAGTTCGCCCTCAGGTACTGCATCTGCTTCTCGAACTCCTCCGGAAAGACGTTATTGTAACTGAACTCCTTCTTGAACCGGAGCGGGCAGACCCTGTGGTACGCAAGCATCGGCGCCTTCCTTTCGCGGCCCGGAAGGAAGAAAGACAGATTGGTCATCTGCCTCAGGAAGGCGTGGAGCACGGGTTTAAGTCTTCTATGCGCTAAAGAACTCATGATGGAGGGGCCTATAATTTCTCAAGCATCGCCTGCGATCAGGCGCGCAATAGGTGGAGAAGCCTCTTTTTCAGAACTGAAAATAAATGAAAGGAACTTCGTGGGCTGACAGGGCCGCGAAGACAACAAGCGCCGCGGTGTACGACATTCCCTGAAGCATGGCAGGCGACGAGAGATATTTTTCCTGAAGCCGGGCCTTGAGATCCCTGGACGCGAAATGCGTGAGAAAACCGAGCGCAAGGGCGGCGAGGAAAAGCCCGCCCGGCTGGACCAGATGGTCAGGCCACGTAAACAGCCTCCTCAAGATGGTCGTGAACGAAGCCATGTCAGGCGACCTGAATATGAGCCACCCGAAACATACGAGGTTAAAGGTGATGAATATCCTTATGGCCTTTGCCAGAGAAGCGTTAAGCCTGGCGTAAAACTCTTTTTTAAGATTGTCCGCCCGATGGCTCACCGCCAGAAGCGCCCCGTGATAGCCGCCCCAGATGACGTAATTCATGGCTGCGCCGTGCCAGAGGCCGCCGAGAAGCATAGTTATCATAAGGTTACGGAACGTCCTCAGCTTTCCTCCCCGGCTGCCGCCGAGCGGGATATAGAGATAATCCCTGAGCCACGTGGAAAGCGATATGTGCCATCTCTTCCAGAAATCCCTCATATCCTCCGCAAGATATGGGCTGTTGAAATTAAGCGGCAGCTCGTAGCCAAGGGTTTTCGCAACGCCTATCGCTATGTCGCTGTAGCCCGAAAAATCGCAGTAAATCTGTATGGCGTAGCCGTAAATGGCGAGAAGCATCTCCGGGCCCGCGAAATGATGAGGAGAGGCGAAAACCCTGTCAACGAAGGTCATTGCCAGCACATCGGCTATCACTATCTTCTTGAAAAGCCCCTTGAAGATGAGAAGAAAACCCGTAAGCGTGCGTTCGTCGTCATATACGACCGGCTCCATGAGCTGTGGAAGCAATTCCCTGCCCCTTACGATAGGCCCGGCCACAAGCTGCGGGAAGAAGCTTACGAAGAGCATGAACGTAAAAATGTTGCGGACCGGCTTGAATTCGCCGCGATAAATGTCGATTGTGTAGCTGAGGCAGTGGAAGGTGTAAAACGATATGCCTACCGGAAGCAGGAGCCGCAGCGTATGGATATTCGGCCGCATGCCGAACACCGAAAAGGCGTCTATTATGCTGGTCACGAAAAAATCGTAATATTTGAATACGGCGAGCACGGCAAGGCTTCCCGCCACTCCGATGACAAGCCATATCTTTTTAAGACGCGCATTGCCGGCGTTGTCTATGCCGATGCCGGTTATGAAGTTGAGCGTCGCCGTAAAAAGGATGAGCCCCAGGTACTTCCAGTTCCAGCTCATGTAAAAGAACAGGCTTGCCGCAAGGAGAAAAAGTATCCTGACGGCCCCGTGCCTCCTGAGAGCCCAGGACACGGAAAAGACGATAATGTAAAATATGAGAAAATTGAGGCTGTTGAACATCATGGCGTTGGAACCTGATTAATGCGCTTGAGGATCTTTCGCGCGAAGATACGGGCAACAAGCCTGTCTCCGGCATCGGTAAAGTGGACATGATCCCTGAAGTATTTTTCAGTGCTGGGGACTTCGGCGTCCGCATCGACGAGGTCAAGCCCTTGCTCCCTGCTTAAATCTCTTACGGCCCCGTTGAATCTATCGAACGCGTCGTTAAGTCCTTTCACCGAAAGGTAGGGATTGTATACCATCATGGAACTCGACATCTGCATCTGATACCATTCAGGCTGGCTCCTTCTGAACGACCTCGCGACGGTAGAGGGGATGAGTATAATCCCGTTTTTCCGGCAGTAATCAATTATCTTCCTCAACCCATTTTCGTAATTATCGACCGAAGCGCTGTCTATTCTGTCAGACCTGAGCGATCTCTGGCCCGAGGCGAGGAAAGCCGCGGTTTTGGACCTCAGGAGATCCAACCACAGGAAATACTTCTCCCCGATGCGCTGAAAATCCAATAAATCCGCCTCATTTGCCTCTGGTCTGCCGGAAGAATGCGCGATCTGGCTCTGATAATTTATATCGTTGGCTCCCTGATATAAGATGACCATGTCGGGCTTGAATCCGGATACCCTGTCTTTCAAATAGCAATATGCGCTGTCAATCTTGAAACCCGGAATCCCGGCGTTTATCACCTCGACCTTCTTCCCTGTCTGCGAGCTATTGAGCGTCTTTTCGAGCCTTGCCGTCCAGGTCGTTCCGTTGTTTATCGCGAAACGCTCGAAAACAACAGAATCGCCTAGAACGAATATCCGGAATACGCCGTTGGCCTTCTCACGCGGAAAATCCGGCCCTCTGAATCCCCATTCGTCTATGCTCAGGGCGGCAGAGCTCCCGACAATCTTTACGCCGGGCCTTAAAACCTTTTCGAGAACCGGGTCCCTCCTGTAAAGGACGCCTTCCTCATTGAAAAAAGTGCCGTTCCTCATGAATTGCCGCACCCGGAGAAGGACTTCCGTTGACGTGAAGATGAGGAATACGGTCAGGCCGATTATCAGGGATTTTCCAACTTTGAACGGAGTATAAGGCATTTTTGAAGCTTCCGGCTGAAAAGCAAAGAATCTTCCAAACGCAAAAAAACTATGTCTATTCGCTCTCATTTCCCGCTCAAGCCGCTATGCGCGCGCTCGCGTTCATTTTCAAGCGCCGTCGCCTCAGGTCAAGCCATTTTGCTTACGCTGTTTCCTTCAAGCCTTTACAACCCATAGACGGCTCTTTAATCTTCAAAAGCCGTTCGTAAATCCGCACATAATTGGCGCACATCGCTGTTGCGGAGAATTCGGCGCAGATTTTTTCATAGGCGTTGCGGGCCAGAGTTGCCGAGAGCGCTTCGTCTTTGAGAAGAGAAATTATTGCCTCTTTCAACTCTTCTACGTTGCCGGGACGTATGAGAACGCCTTCCTTCATGTGCCCGATTGCCTTCGGGATAGCGCCGACTGTTGTCGCCACTATGGGCCTTTTTGCTGCCATCGCCTCCAGAAGGGCCATCGAGAGGCCTTCTTTCAGCGAAGGCAACACAAAAATATCGAAAGTCGCATAGACTTGCCGAAGGTCATTTCGCAAGCCCGCGAATATAACCTTATCCGCCAGCCCGAATTCTTTAGATTTTCTTTCCAATTCGCCACGCAGAGGGCCATCGCCAACGATCATGAATCTTGCGTCCTGAAAGCCATTTAATATCTCTCCGGCTGCGGTCAATAGATTGCGCAGCCCTTTGATCTCGACGAGACGGCCGACCGTCCCTATGATCTTTGTTTCTTTATCCAACCTGAACTCATCTCTCAGGTCATCCACGCAATCGTCAAATTCATCTATCTTAACGCCGATGTCATCAGCTTTCATTATTGCGGTGCCCACGAGTATCGCGTCCGCCCCCGCTGACTCCAACGCCTCAACATTCGCTCTTGTGCTGATGCCGCTTTCGCTCACA
>JAKAIQ010000142.1 GCA_021825035.1 Deltaproteobacteria bacterium
TCCGGAGAAGGTGACATCATAATGCCTTCTCGGTATTCCGAATATGCCTGAACTCATCATAAATATCGACTGCAGCCCGATTGCTATACCATAAAGGTAAGGCTGTATCTGGGCAAGGCCCTTCCAGATAATCCGCCTCCTGAATATGTAAGGGACGAGGAGGTAGGAGAATCCCATGAAAGCGACAGTTGTGCCGGCAACGACGGTACCGTGAAAATGTCCGGTAATGGCCCAGGTGTTGTGACGTATGATGTTATACTGAAGAGTCCCGAAGATAACGCCGGTTATGCCGCCGATGAAGCCGAAATTGACGATCGAAATGGCGATGCCTGAAAACGCCGGGTTACCCCATGGAGCCTTCTTGAGCCAGTCGAAAAGGCCACGCGTGTGTCCCTGCTCCCTCAAAGCCACTTCCATGGACGCCGGTATCGCAAAGGCATGGATCATGCTCGCCAGAACCGCCATGTGCATGACGTAGCCGGTATTGGCGATCTTATGCCAGGTGCCGATAACTGGGTCGACAAGAAGATGATGCTCCGAGGCCACATTGATGAACAGGATGTAGAATATAAACGCCGTCCTCGAAAGCTTCTCGTTAAGGGGCTTTCCGCCGAGGACCATTGCCGACGTCATGTACCATACGGCAACCATAGCGCTGACGTTTATCTGCTGCGATGCATGCCCGAGACCCCAGAAGACCAGCCTGTAGGCCGAAGGGTTTATCGACGGGATTATGTTCATAGACCATAGTAACGTCGGGACAAATATGCCGGCGCCGTGAAGAAGCGTAAAGATGCCTATTATGCTCGCCGCGCCAAGGCCGAATGTTCCGAGCGGAAGGGTTTTCTTATACCCGCCTTCCCTCTTGGAAAGGACGATATTTATGAAAAAGAGTATGAACCCGAGTAATGCGCCTACAGCGAAAAGAATGACCCCGACATAGTACAGGGGGTCGGCCCTCAACGGAACGTAAGACGTGAAGAGGACGTCGCCGCCGCCCATCAGCACGATGACGTTTACGAGAACGCCGCCGATGAGCATGAGTGCGAACGATAGCCAGCCGAGAGCCGGCGCATGAGACCTGGTGCCGAGAAGGACGGCGGATGTAAAGTGTACCAGCGCTATCTCAAAGAAGAGTATCCAGGCGAGAAGCGCGTTTATGCCGTGCAGCGTCAAAAACCTATAGAAATACACAAGTGGAAGCAAATGCACGTTCGGCCACCTCGTCATCGCGACCAGGAAGGCCAGGAGGCCTCCAACCGCAAGCAGCGCGAAGGCCGCTATAAGGTTCCACTGGATGAGGGCAGCCGTATTCTTGTCGACCTTTGCTTTTAGGTCAGCAAAGGGACTCTGCCATAAATCTATGTTCATCTTATACTACCTCCCTTTCTAATTTAACGGTCGTAAGGTGCAACAGACATTCACCTCAGGGCTACTCGGCTTTCACCGAATCAGCGACATGCCCTTTCACGGGCATTGGCTTCCTCAAAACCTTAATGCACCGGCCATACTTCAGAGAGCCATTTGAGATGCGCAAACCAGGCTATCATGAAAGTAGCCAAGAATATTAAGACTATGACAAGCATCCCCGGGGCTTCTATCAAATCTCTATGATCATCCGACATACCTACCTCCTTATTGAAACGTCGTGTGCCGAGTCAATCAATCTTTCACATAAAGCTTGCCCGCCATCGTATGATGGCCAAAGCCGCAGAACTCATTACAGATAATATGAAACTCGCCGGACGATGTGGGAGTAAGCTTGACCACGTTATCGTATCCGGGGAAGACCATGAAGTTCATGTCGATCGGCTGGAGCGAAAACCCGTGATTGAGATCCATAGACGACATATGAATCCTGTATTCCTTGCCCTTGTCGAGCTGGAGTATCGGATACCATTCCCACATCTTTGCCCTCAGATAGACATCCGACACATCGGCCGGAGGGTGCACCACTGGCATGCCCTGCTCCTCGCCTACCTTGTACTTCGTAACCATGTTTTCGGTAAGCTTGTCGAAATCGTCTGGCGAGATCGTGTAAGTCTCGTTGGGCGGAGTATGATTGCCGATAGCCTTATATACCGGCATGAAGAAAAAGGTAAAGAGCGCCCAAATGAGGGCCGCGGTTACCCACCATCTTTCATCCTTGCTTAAAGGCTTCCACCATATTCTTTCCGGTTCATGTATCGCCATTTCCTGAAATCCTCCTTAGTGTACTATTATGGCAGCGGGGGGCGTCAACATCAGTATGTCTATAAGGCCCCAGACCGTAAAGATACTGGTCGGTACGATGAGCCCCAAGACCAGCCATAAAAACATCCTGTCATAAAGAGTCTGACCGCCCGGTATAGGGCCTTCTTCCCTGTCTGTATTCATAGACCTCCTCCCTTCGAAATTAGTTGTGGATCTTTCATAGTGGTTTGTTCGTTTTGTTCGCTAAATATATTGCTAAAGAAGCTCGTGGTAAATGACTTTTGTCAGTTCTTCCGCCAACTCTCAGCTTTTTATCGGTAATTCAAAGATATACCTCCTTAATTATAGCCAATTAGCACCTGACCTCTACCTTACCGACCGCAAAAATGTCGTTGTGCGTTCCTGGCGAAAGTCTCGCATATATGCGAATCCAACGACTACATAGACTCCATCGATAGAACCGTTTATACGTTATAGGATTAAATGGAATCGAAGTTCACCGCAACGAAGATTGCGGCTGTTATTTGTCCGCGTTGACCTTCCAGGGCGGGGTTCCGCGAACACTCCATCATCAAAGGCTAAGGGACTGCATATCCTTAATCAAGTGCTACGGAAATTTGATTGGCCGATTCTACATCAATTCGGCTGAGGTGTCAATAGATATGTTGTTCTATTTAATCCCCATGGCTTTTTCGAGCGCCGACCGGGCTATCCTGTAATCTCCAAGGGCCGTTATATAAGTCACCTGCGCGTTCGTATAAGTAACCTCCGCATCGGTCACATCTACGGGGCTTCCCAGGCCGTTAGCGTATCTTCCATTGACAATATCGAGATTTTCAGCGGCCTGCTTTACCGCAAGCTCTGCCGAGGGTATCTTCTCCTCGGCGGCTTTGAGGTTCAAGAACGCCTGTTTTACGTCAGAAAAAACGGTCAGTCTTACAAGATCTTCGTTGGCCTTTGCAACATTGTAATTGGCCTTCGCCTCCTCGACCTGATATTTGGTCAGGAAGCCGCTGAAGACCGGGATATTTATTGCAACCCCGGCTGACCAGCTCCGTTGGAGTGGAAAGGTCTGGCCGGACCAGTCATATTCGGCATTTCCCGTGAGCACTGGGTAATAGCCGGCCCTTGCCACCGCTATCGAATCTTCGGCAGATTTGGTTTTGGCGACGGCCGACTTCAAATCCGGCCTTATGAGATAAGCTCTCTGAATAGCCTCCTCCAGAGTTATCTCGTACTTCCGGAATGCGAGATTATCCACTATTGAATATTGCGGGCCATTTGGAATTCCCATGGCGTTATTCAGGTTTACGAAGTCTATCTTGAGATTGTTTTCAGCGGTTATCAGACCGACCTTTCCATTGCTGAGATTGACCGCGGCGGTCGTAACGTCGTACTTCGGATGCGTGCCCGCCTCGTAAAAACCCTTCGCCTGTTCGAGATGCTCCTCAAGCTGTTTGACAGTCTCCCTGGCGACATCGAGCTGCTTCTGTGCTTCAAGCACGGTATAGTACGCCTGCTTCACGTTGAAGGCTATCTGGGTCTGCGCGTTCAGGTAATCCCCGGTTGTGGAATCGAGATTCTCCTTTTGGACCCTCACCTGAGCCTGGGTCTTCCCGAAATCGTAGATATTCTGGTTGAGCGTCGCGCTTGCGTTATACTGATCGAATGATGAAGGCCCGGTGCTTATGGACGTCGGAAGTCCGGTTAACGTCACGTGGCTGACCACGGGCGCTATGCGGCTATAACCGGCTGAAACATTGACCTGCGGATAATAATTGGACTGGGCCTCCCCGACGCGGCTTCTGCCGGCCACGACGTTATTTACCGCGGCGATGACGTTAGGCTGATTTCTAAGGGCAATTTCGATACACTTCTCAAGGGTGAGTGTCTCTCCCTCTTTAATGAATGACTGCGCTTTGCCTGCGCCGTAATCCTGCGCCGAAGCCGTTAGCGCCGTCACAAGGACGATAAGCGCAATTATAAGACCGAGTCTTTGCTTCATATTCCCTTGCCCTCTTTCATGCCTTTGGCAGTCCTACGCTGGCGGATAACGATGCCATAAAGACTACTCATGCCTCAAAGCCTCTATCGGATCGAGCAGAGAGGCCTTGTACGCCGGATAGAATCCGAAAAATATGCCGATAATCCCCGAAAACCCGAAGGCGAGGACGATGGAAAAAACCGATACCACCGTCGACCAGCCGGCTATGACCGACAAGATTTTTGACCCGGCCATGCCCAGGGCTATGCCGCATATCCCGCCTATGAGCGAAAGGGTAAGCGCCTCGACTATGAACTGAAGCCTTATATCCCATGTCTTCGCTCCGACGGCCATCCGTATGCCTATCTCCCGCGTCCTCTCGGTGACGGAGACGAGCATTATGTTCATTATACCGATGCCCCCCACAAGCAGCGACACCGACGCGACCGCTCCGAGAAGAAGCGTCATCACCATAGCCGCCTTCTGCGCCACCTCCATCATCTGGGTCAGGTTCCTGACGGTAAAGTCGTCATCCTGCTTCGGCCCTATGTGATGCCTCTGGCGCAGAAGCGAGTTTATCTCCTTCTCGGCCACAGGCAGTTCCTCGGCGCTCCTGGCCTTTACCATTATTATCCTTATCATGCCGGGAAAGCTCGTGCCAAAAAGCATCTTTTGCGCGGTCGTTACCGGAACATATACGATATCATCCTGGTCCTGGCCTATGATGGATTGGCCTTTGACCGAAAGGACTCCTATGACCGTAAAAGGTATGTTCTTTATCCTTATAATCTGCCCCACCGGGTCTTCGCTTCCAAAAAGGTTGTCGACAACGGTCTGTCCGAGAAGGCAGACCTTTGTCGCGCTCCGGACGTCGTCATCGCTGAAAGTCCTTCCTTCGGCGAGAGGCCAATCCCTTACCTCAAGCATGCTCGGGGTCGTACCGGAGACGCCGGTAGACCAGTTCTGAGTGCCATAGATTATCTGAGCTACTCCGTTCAGCACCGGGGCGACAAAAGCGACTGCCGGGCATTCCTTCAAGATGGCGTCCGAATCCCCCAGAGACAGCGTCGGCTGGGTCCCGGCTCCCATCCTGACCCCTCCGGACGTCGTGGAGCCGGGGAGAACTATCAAAAGGTTGCTGCCCATGCTCGCAATCTGCGCGTCGATCTTTTTACGCGCGCCTGATCCTACGGCGAGCATGGTGATGACGGCGCCTACGCCTATGATGATGCCGAGCATGGTGAGGGCCGAGCGCATCTTGTTTACGCGTAGCGCCCTGAACGATATCTTGACGGTAGACGGTATGTTCACCATTGCCGCTTCTCAGGCCTGTACCGCCGGCAGATCGCTCAAGACCTTGCCGTCGAGAAATTTAATCATACGCCTGCTATAGGCGGCGATGTCCGGCTCGTGGGTTACCAGTATCATCGTTATGTGAGATTCGACGTTAAGGCTCACGAAAAGCTCCATTATCTCCGCGCTCGTCTTTGTGTCGAGGTTCCCGGTCGGCTCATCGGCGAGTATCATGGGCGCGTCGTTGACAAGGGCACGCGCTATCGCTACCCTCTGCTG
>JAKAIQ010000143.1 GCA_021825035.1 Deltaproteobacteria bacterium
GCTATTTCAAGGACATTGTCGATAGTCACCCCGCCGGAGGCTTCCACAAAGGCCCTGTGGTCTATAATTCTGACCGCCTTTCTCATCCTTGCCGGGTCCATGTTGTCGAGCATTATTATGTCCACCCCGGCCTCAATAGCATCTTTTACCTCTTTCAGCGTCGTTACTTCGACCTCAACCGTCATCTTTTCATAATGGGCGCTCTTAACCCTCCGAACAGCTTCCTTCACCCCGCCTGCCGCTTTTATGTGGTTGTCCTTTATAAGGATGGAATCGAAAAGCCCGAGCCTGTGGTTTACGCCGCCTCCGGCCCTTACGGCATATTTTTCGAACGTCCTCAGGCACGGGGTCGTCTTTCTCGTGTCAAATATCCTCGCATCCGTGGCCTTTATCTTCTTTACGAACATATCCGTTCTTGTGGCAATTCCGGACATCCTCTGAAGGAAGTTGAGCGCTACACGCTCGCCGGTAAGCACGGCCGAAAGCCGCCCTCTCACCTCGGCCACGATATCCCCTTTTTTTACATGATCCCCATCGTCAAAATATGTCTTGAAAACAGCCCTTTTATCAAGCTGTTTGAATACATTCTTCGCCATGAAAAGACCGGCGACGATAAAATCCTCCTTGGCGATAAAGAGGCCTCTGCCATGCGCACCAGGATGGACGATGGCGTTTGTCGTAATATCACCCCGGCCCACGTCCTCGGCAAGCGCAGCCTTTATAACCGTCCTGGCGTATCTCTCGAAAGGAGAAGCCGTCCACGCTGCCTTAAGCGCTTTTTCAGTTTTTTTCAACGCTAACCCCTCACGTTCCTGATGTGATCAAGCCCCTTCTCAAGCTTCGCTCTTTTCTCCATGATCCCCTCCATACGCGCCTTTTCCTTTTCCACCACCTCGGCCGGGGCCTTGTTCACGAACTCCGGGTTTTCGAGCTTTTTCTTGACGCCTTCGTACTCCGAAGTAAGCTTATCGAGCTCTTTCCGGAGCCTTCCGGCCTCCACATCGAAGTCGATGTGTTCCGCAAGAGGCACAAAAACCTCTACCCCGCCGGAGGCAATGGCCGACACCGAGTCCTTCGGATGCGGGCCTGACTCGCTTATCGTGAGGCTCCTTACCTTCGCCAGCTGTTTTATGTGCTTTTCGTTTTCTTTGATGACTTCCCTCAGGCGCGCGTCCTTCGAGAAACAGATGCAATCGGTCCTCGCGTCCTGCGGAACGTTCATGTCGGTCCTTATATTCCTTACGGCCCTGATGAGGTCCATCACGTTTTCCATTTGAGCGGCCTCATGCGTATAATCCCTGCCGGGGGCCGGATAAGGCAGGGCCATGAGGCTTTTCCCTTCTTCACCGAGGGTCAACGGCAGGTAACTGAAGAGCTCTTCGGTCATAAACGGCATGATCGGGTGGAGCATCTTAAGAGTATCCTTGAAGGCCTTTATAAGGACGTGCGCCGCGCCGACTTTGCGGTCAGTGCCGTTCTCGCCTTTCAGGTCCTGCTTTGAAAGCTCCACATACCAGTCGCATAGCTCATGCCATACGAACCTGTAGAGGACTCTTGCCGCCTCATCGAACTTGTACTCCTCTATCGCCGCGGATGTCTCGGCTATGCAGGCGTTCCTCCTCGTAAGTATCCATTTGTCCGCCATGCCGAGGGACTCCTCCGCAGGCTCCTCGCCGGGAGTGTATCCGGGCTCGAGGTTCATGAGAGTGAACCTCGCGAGGTTCCATATCTTATTGCAGAAGTTCCTGTAGCCCGCAATCCTTTCCTCCGCAAGCTTTATGTCCCTTCCCTGAGCCGCAAGCACCGCAAGGGTAAACCTGAAGGCGTCGGTGCCGTATTTTTCCATCATGACGAGCGGGTCTATGACGTTACCCTTGCTCTTGCTCATCTTCTGCCCCTGGGCGTCACGGATGAGGGCGTGGATATAGACGTCGCTAAACGGCGCGGCGCCCATGAAGTGCTTGCCCATCATCATCATCCTCGCCACCCAGAAAAATATTATATCGAAGCTTGTAGAAAGGGTCGAGGTCGGGTAAAAAGCCTTAAGCTCCTCGGTCTCATTGGGCCAGCCGAGCGTTGAGAAAGGCCAGAGCGCCGAGGAGAACCACGTATCGAGGACGTCCGGGTCCTGCTCGATATGCCGGCTGCCGCACGTGGAGCATTTAACTGGATCGACGGCCGCTACGGTAACATGCCCGTCTTTGCAGTGCCATGCCGGTATCCTGTGGCCCCACCATATCTGGCGAGAGATGCACCAGTCACGTATATTCCTCATCCACTCGAAGTACGTATTCTCCCATCCCTTTGGGATGAACTTCGTTTCATTGTCTTCGACAGCCTTTATCGCAGGTCCGGCAAGAGGCCCGACCTTGACGAACCACTGCTTCGACAGCGTCGGCTCTACTACCGTAGAGCACCTGTAGCATGCCCCGAGCATTATCTTATAGTCCTCGACCTTCTTGAGAAGCCCGAGCTTTTCGAGCCCCTCAACGACCTTTTTCCGCGCCTTGAACCTGTCGAGCCCCATGAACTCCCCGGCGTTCTCGTTCATGATGGCGTTAAGTCCCATTACCCTGATGGCGGGAAGATCATGCCTTCTTGCCATCTCGAAGTCATTAAAGTCATGGGCAGGGGTTATCTTTACGGCGCCGGTTCCAAATTCCATGCTTACGGCGGAATCCCCTATTACCGGTATATCACGTCCTGTAAGAGGGAGCCTTATGACGGCCTTGCCGATAAGGGCTTTGTATCTATCGTCATCGGGGTTTACGGCAACGGCGGTATCGCCGAGCATGGTCTCAGGACGTGTCGTTGCGACTACGAGCGATGTTATCCCGGCCACCGGCTCCTTAAGCGGATATTCCATGTAGTAGAGCTTGCCGCCGGTCTCCTCGAACTGGACTTCGAGGTCTGAAAGGGCGGTATCGCATCTCGGGCACCAATTTATTATGTAGTCGCCCCTGTAGATGAGCCCTTCGCAGTAAAGCCTTGCGAAGACCTCCCTTACGGCCTTTGAAAGCCCATCATCCATCGTGAACCTGAGCCTGGTCCAATCACACGAGGCCCCGAGCCTTTTAAGCTGTTTGATTATCGTGCCGCCCGACTCCTCCTTCCACTTCCAAACCCTCTTTATGAACTCTTCCCTGCCGACCCTGTGCCTGTCGAGCCCCTCTTCGGCGAGCTTTCTTTCAACCACGTTCTGCGTCGCTATCCCGGCATGGTCGATCCCCGGAAGCCAGAGGACGTTAAATCCCTTCATTCTTTTGTATCTCGCGAGTACGTCCTGAAGGGTCGAGTTTAGGGCGTGTCCGAGATGCAGGGCTCCGGTGATGTTCGGCGGCGGTATCACCATCGAGAAGGACGGCTTCTTCGACGGAAGCTCTGGCGTATTAACCCCGGAAGACAACCAGAAGGCCGACCACTTTTCTTCCACGTTTTTCGGCTCGTAGGTCTTGTCAAGCGTCTTTTGGCTCATCCTTTGCTCAATCCTTCATTCAATCTTGAATTTTAGCAGTAAGAAATTGAAAATCGGCCAGTAATGCGGCCGATGCAGTGAATCGCCGGTTATTGGGCTTCCTAAAAGCCTTCTACCAGGTCGGTGATATTGTCATCCGGGGATTAGTATGAAGCTGGGTTAATTGACTTGCCGCAACAACCGCCGTAAAATGTCGTTCCGGACGCTCTGCAACCGCATCACTCGGACATGCGCTCTCCGGGAGAATCATTTTGATGGCCTCTTAAGCGCTTCCTTGACCCTGTTTATCTCCGCTTTTATGAGGTCTTCGGCGATATCCGGCACAACCTCCCACGCTATCTCCTCAATGACCTCTCGAGCCACCCTCTGAACTATTTCTTCGATCTGCTCTTTGGGCAGCGTCACTCCTGCGGAGATCCTTCCAGTGAGGTCTCCCCTGATCTTTTCCTCGGCCCTGCCTGCAACTTCCTCGACAAGACGTTCCTCTACCTCAGGCCGCACGGCTTCTTCAGCCGCAGACCCGGCCCGCTCTTCAGGGGTATTTTCCTCGATAAGTTCGCTTGGAGCCTCAAGAAGGTCCGTTTCTTCGGGGACCTCTTCGACAACGGCCTTGATCTCTGGAGCGACGGCGCTCTCTGCCTGTTTCCCGGGCGGAGAGAACCATGGAAGATCCTCCGGCTCCGCCTCCTCGGCCATGGGTTGTATGTCCTGGACCGCTTCTTCAGACATTTCGTCTTTATGAGAAGGCATTAATTCAATTGGCTCAACCTTTAAAGGTTCATTTAAGAGCGGTTCCGGCCCTGGCTCCTCTGTCTCAAACGCTCCGATGTCTATCGACGGAAACGACTCTTCTTTTTCAAGCCGTTCTGCCCTTGGCTGCTTTTCTTCCTCAAAGGACAGATCCATGAATTCACCCGGCTCCGGCACTGACAGCTCTTCGGCAGACGGCGCTTCAAAAAGGCCACCGTCAAGGAAATCGATCGACGGCTCTTCCGCTGCCTGCTTTTTATCAAACTCCTCCGAAAAACCGATGAAATCACCCGCTTCCCATATCTCAAGAGGTGATTCAGGATGCTTTTCGAGAACCGCCCCCTCTTCCAATAGTGGAACGGACTCGATTGGCGGCCGGCCGGCGGCCTCTCTCGCGGCTTCAGCCTTCGAGAGAAAATCCTTTACCCTGTCAATCAATTCCTGCGATTCAAAAGGCTTTGCGATATTGCCATCGGCCTTGACACGTTCAGCCTCTTCTCTATTCAAAGGCTCGAAAGTGCCGGAAAGGAGTATTACCGGGATATTCTTGAGGGCAGGGTCTCTTTTAATATAATCGCATACCTGATAGCCGGTCTTGCCAGGCATGGCGACATCAACCATGACAAGATCAGGCTTTACGGCCTTTATCCTATCAATGGCGCTATCACCATCCCCGACAATCACAAGCTCATAATCCTCTGCGGCGAATGTTATTGCGATAACCTTCTGGATGGTAATGCTGTCGTCCGCAAGAAGAATCTTTTTGGGCATTAAAGCCTCCCTTCAGAACCAGTTCTAAAAATTACACTCAATATCTCAAAAAGTCAAGCTATTTTGGTCGTTCTCGGCCTCTCCATGAAAAACAAAAAAAGCCCTGTCACTTATACGTGACAGGGCTTCGATTCAATCCCCGCAGCGTCCTACTCTCCCATACAGTTGCCCATATAGTACCATCGGCCCTGGAGAGCTTAACTTCCGTGTTCGGGATGGGAACGGGTGTGACCTCTCCGGTAAGGCTACGGGAAATCTTCAAGCTATTTCAACTTCTGTTATCATCCGGCTCGCCTTCGCGCCCCGGATTTGACATCGAATAGAGTAAGTATTGGTCAAGACGCCTGGAATCAGTAATCGAGGTAATAAATATTAATGGTCAAGCCGCACGGTCGATTAGTACCGGTTAGCTTAACCCCTTACGGGGCTTACACATCCGGCCTATCAAACTTGTAGTCTCCAAGTGACCTTTAGGAGCCTTACGGCCCGGGAGATCTTATCTTGGGAGGGGCTTCCCACTTAGATGCTTTCAGCGGTTATCCCTTCGGGACATAGCTAACCAGCGTTGCCCTTGGCAGAACAACTGGAACACTAGAGGTCCCGCCATCCCGGTCCTCTCGTACTAAGGACAGCTTCCCTCAAATCTCCTGCGCCCACATCAGATAGGGACCGAACTGTCTCACGACGTTCTGAACCCAGCTCACGTACCGCTATTGATCGGCGAAC
>JAKAIQ010000144.1 GCA_021825035.1 Deltaproteobacteria bacterium
AGGCCAAGTCGGAAAATATAGACATAGGCACTCCGATAGCCGGGATAGTCTCGAAGATATGCGTCAGATGGGGAGAGCGCGTCAAGGCCGGGCAGCCGCTCTTCCTCATAGACGACCGTGACGCGAAAGCCGACCTCGAAGTCAAGAGGGCGGCGTTAGACCAGGCGAAGGCCGCCGTAGCCGAAGCCGAGGCGAACCTGATTGACGTAAAGACCCAGCTCGCGCTCGCCGAGGGAGTGACGGACAAGAGGGCTATAAGCGTCGATGACCTCGACCACAGGCGTAACGCGGTGTTGATAGCTCAGGCGACTGTCGATTTGGCCCGCACTGCCGTAAATGCCGCGGCCGCGGCGATAAAGGCATCGGAGACGAACCTCGATCTCCTCACCGTCCGCGCGCCGGTGAACAGCGAAGTACTCCAGATAAATATCCATCCCGGAGAGTTCGCCCAGGCCGGAGCGCTTGCAACGCCGCTTATGATGCTCGGAAACCTCGATGACCTGCACATAAGGGTCGACATAGACGAAAACGACGCATGGCGGTTCCGCCAGAACGCCCCGGCGGTGGCGTCGCTCCGCGGCAATAGCGATCTGAAGACAAAGCTTGCCTTCGTAAGGATCGAGCCCTATGTAATCCCCAAGAAGTCCCTTACAGGGGATCCGACGGAAAGGGTGGACACCCGCGTAATGCAGGCCATTTACAGCTTCGACCGTTCGGCCCTTCCGGCATACGTGGGCCAGCAGATGGACGTATTTATCGAGGCCCCTCCGGTCAGCGGGGGCGCGGCGGAAAAAGGCGAAAAACCGAAAACCCGGGCAAAGGAAGCCAGCTTATGAAAAGACATCTCCTTGGCGTGGCGCTGCTCTCTCTACTTGCCGGATGCACTGTTGGGCCGAACTACGTTAAACCGGAAGTCCCCGTTGAAAAGAAATGGGACGCCGAAAAGCAGGCGGCTTCCGAAAAGACAAAGGAATTGGAAGTATGGTGGAAGACTTTTAACGACCGCGCCCTCGACAGCCTTGTAAAAGAGGCCCTTCGGTCGAATCTTGATCTGAAATTAGCCGAGGCGCGAGTAAGGGACGCGAGGGCGCAGCTTATAGTAGCCCGCTCCGCAGGCCTTCCGCAGCTTAACGCGTCGGCCAGCGACGCCTGGGGAGGCACGAGCGCCAACATAGTCGAGAAGACCTCCTTCGGCAGCTTTCACACAACGGGAGCCACTATTGGCCTTTACAGGGCCGGGTTTGACGCCGGATGGGAAGTAGACGTATTCGGAGGCATACGGAGGGCGGTCGAGGCCGCGCAGGCTAATGTAGACGCGTCCGTCGAAGACCTCCGCTCCGTCCAGGTGACGCTTCTCGGCGAGGTCGCGGGTATTTACATGGATTTAAGGGGGCAGCAGAGCCTTCTCAACATAGCCAAGGACAATCTTAAATCCCAGCAGGATACGCTCGAGTTGACGCAAGCGCGTTATAAGGGCGGGCTCAGCTCCGGTCTTGACGTGGCCGAGGCCGAGGCGCAGGCGGCCGACACGGCCTCGCAGATCCCGCATATCGAGGCCGCGATAAAAAGCGACATGTACGGCCTGAGCGTCCTCCTTGGCAAGACCCCTTCCGCGCTGTCAACGGAGCTCGCCAAAGAAGGTCCTGTGCCGGTATCCGCGGCTGAGGTCCTGCCCGGGCTTCCCTCGGAGCTCCTTCAGAGGAGGCCGGACATACGCGGGGCCGAAAGAAGGCTTGCGGCGGCAACGGCTGGGGTAGGCGTTGCAACCGCCGACTTCTATCCGAGCTTCAACCTCGCCGGCCTTTTGAATCTCGAGAGCTCATATGTCACGAACTTTTTTTCAAGGGATAGCGGCGCCTGGCAGATAATCCCCGGAGTAAGCCTGCCCGTATTTACCGGCGGAAGGCTTACAGCCGCCCTCGACTCCATGAACGCCCAGCAACAGGAGGCGCTTATAATTTACAAGCAAACGATACTCTCGGCGCTCCAGGAAGTCGAAAATTCCCTTACGGCCTATTACAGGGAGCGTACGCGGCTCAAATTCCTCTTGAAGGAGGTCGAACAGAACAAACTTGCGGTAGAGCTTGCCAACGAGAGATACACAAAGGGGCTTACCGGCTTCATAGACGTCCTCACGGCGGAAAGGTCGCTTTACGCCTCGCAGAGCAACCTGAGCCAGTCCCAGACGACCGTCTCCACGAATCTCGTAGCCTTGTACAAGGCTCTTGGCGGCGGATGGAATGCGACGGAAGCGAACGTGAACAAGTGACGATACGGAAGATCATTTGTAATTGCCAGCCTTGACCCGTCCTTGTTAAGGGCGAGTCAAGGCTGGCTCCCATTCGACTAATTCGGGGTTAATTTCCGCGCTTGCGGCGTACTCCGTGAAGATATTGATGCCATGAGCCTGCGCCGGCCAATGAACCGCAAAGATTAAAATCGCGATCGAGGAGGAGAATATCATGACAGGCAAAAAGAACATGGTCTTCGGATTTTTTTATTTCATTCTCACGCTCGGGCTTGGCATATACCTCGTCAAGATGCATGACGCACCCGGCGCGCTGACAGAGGCGCAGAAATCCATTCTGCGCGCCGCTCACGCCCATGGAAACATGGAATCGTTGCTCAATATCGTCATAGGGTATCTCCTGTGCAGGCTGAGGCTCAATAAAGGCCTTGCCAACATCATTTCCATCCTGCTTCTCATTGGCGCGGCGTTCCATTCCGGCATGCTCTATCTCGGAGGTCTTGGATTCACCCAGGCCTTCAAACTCGCTCCCGTAGTGGCATTCTCGCTCATCATTACCATGCTTCTCATGGGGGCGGGCATTCTGAGCCTCAAGACCATCGATTGACGGTTTTTGCCACGGACTTTCATGCGCCATGGCGGCTGTTTCAGACTACTTCTCCCGGAGGCGAAAAAGCGCCCGGCAACCCGCATATCCTTTTGCATACCTTGAGCCTCCGGAATCTCATCCCTCCAATTAACGACAACTCGCATCCGCACTCTTCGGAGTGCGGCTCCGGGCGCGCTTTTTTTATTTCTTCTTCTTTTTGCCGCCGCATCTTCGTAAATACCGTATATAATTAATGACGAAAATCGTTTAGAGAATATACGCCGCCGGTCAAGCCGATGAACCTCCACGCGGCAAGCCGCGGGGTGTCATAACTTCTATAAGGAAGTCGCAGCGCGCGCAGCCGGGGAATTAACCCTAAAAAGATTAAAAAAGGAGGGTATATGGCAGACACGGTCCGCAAGGTGAACTATTTCAAGGCGCAGGTGCCCAACAGGCCCGGCGCCGGAGCTAAAGTGCTCGGCGCGCTCAGGGACGAAGGCGTCAATCTCCTCGCTTTCACCGGCTTTCCGAGGGGGAGAAAGACTCAGATGGACTTTATCCCGGAGAACGCCGCCGCCTTCAAGAAGGCCGCAAAGAGCGCCGGACTCAGATTGAGCGCCGCGAAGGCCGGTTTCCTCATCCAGGGAGAGGACAGGCCCGGGGCGTTGTCCGATGTAGCATCGCGGCTCGCGGATGCGAAGATAAACGTGACCGCGGTCGATGCGGTAAGCGCCGGTGACGGCTGCTACGCGGCCATACTCTGGGTAAAGCCAGCCGACGTGAGAAAGACCGAGAAGCTGATCAAGACCGCATGATCCCATGCCTGGCCGGAGAGGCGACTTGATGGCGTCTATGTATCAATGTGCGTAGCGGCCTGCGCGCCTGGCCGGCAAGCAAAGGAATGAAAGATGGAAAAATCCAGCGTAAAATTGAAAGGCATTCTAAGGCTCGAGGAAAGGCTTCTCACGGACCTGCTTAAGGCTCTGCCACTTGTCTCCGACGTGGATGCAAGGCTCCTTCTGAGAGATATCGTCATGGCCAAGAAGATGCACATAAGGACATATAAGGCTGCGATCAGGAAAAATGAAAAACCGCCTCGGCCGGCTAAAAGCAAATGAACAGGCGATTGCCGTATCGAAGACTGCGCGGGAGGGCTTTAGCAGGCTTGGAGGAAGCGAATGATGGGGGGAGGCTCTTAAGCCTGCTCCCCTTCGAAAAATCCTATCTGAAAGTGTCACAGAGGCCCAGACAAAAGAGCGAATCCAGGCTATTACTTTAAAGGAACGGGGCCTGCCGCCGGATGGGGTTTTGGCGTGCAGTCGAGCCGTGAAACAGTGAGGCTAAAGAGGCATGCCGCCGGTTCTTCAGATAATTTTCATAATTCAAACTTATTCTCTTCCCTTCTTAAAAATTGCCTGAAGTCCCTGTGAAAAGCGTGAAAGATGTCGATCGCCCTCTGTCCCGCCTCTGTCAACTTTGCGCCGCCTCCGCCTTTTCCGCCGGTAGATGTTACAACAAGGGGTTTCTCGGACTTGCTGTTCATCGAATCGATCAAATCCCATGCATGTTTGTATGACATATCCATGGATTTAGCGGCCTCCGTTATGGAGCCGCACTCTTTTATCTTCTCGAGAAGAGTAATCCTGCCGCTTCCGAGAAATGTCGATTTGTCCTTCGCAATCCATACCTGCCCTCTGAAGCTGAAATTGGCTGAATTGCTGCCGGCCTGCGGTCTTTTTTTCATAGAATTAAATCTTGCGTCGCAAATGATCGGAGATGGCAAAAAAAGCAATGCATGCCGGATATTACCAAAAGAAGAGCGGAATATCAAGTCTTACCGCCAGGCCCGTTGCCGGAAGATTCGCCGGGGATTCTTCTTGATAGCGACAGCGGCATTCAACCTGACCAAGCAAACGGAGTCATATAAGGATCCAACCAACTATATTCGAGAGGCCTGCGCAATACATCCGGCGACGCACATAAGCGGCATGCCCGCCTTCACGGGAACGCGTCGCCTCCGTGGCTCCGGGCAGGAATTGCCTGTGAATGGCTCTCTATTATCTCCATGATCTCTTCCGTCACCTCTTCCTGCCTCAGATACCTGTAGAGGGCGTCGGAGTCCCTGATCAGCGCATCTATATTCTCCATGGCGCCTTCCATGCTCCTCCATCTGAACCAGTTCTCCGTCCGGAGAGATTCTATGTAGCACCTGTAAACGCTTATATAAAGAAACTCTCGCATGCTTTCTTCAAAGACCAGTTCGGATGGAAGATAAAGCATGGGTTTTTCCCTCTGCGGCTCCTGGTGAAGCTCCGTCCCCGGCGGAAGGACCTTGAGCGCAACGGGCTCGGCCGTTTCCATCTTCTCCGAAAGTCTGAAAAAAAGTAATTCAAGTCCGGTTATCTTCTCTCTGGAGTAGAGGTCGGCGATCCTCGAAAAAGACTCCATCATCGCCGCCCTGATCCCCTCGACGGTGGCCGCCGACCCCATGGATCCCGCGCATTGAACGCGCATAACATCGAGCTTCTCCCTGAGTTTTTTACCTATGACGAAGAGCGTATCGTCTTTTCTCATCGTCTTTGCTGCGAACAGGGCCATTCTATCATTGAACGGCCCGCAAAGCCCGATGTCGGAACCGAACGCCACAAGGACCCTTCCCTCCCCTGCCTTTGACACTGTGTAACTTTGGGGAAAATGGGCGAGGATATTGCCGATGGCGTCCCTGACGCCGGATTCGTACTCCCTGACGGAAAGCAGCGACCGGCCGGTCTTCCTTACTGTAAGACCGGCTAAAGCCCTCATTGCGTTGGCTATATCCCTGATATCCTCGTAAGTCCCTACCTTTTTTTCAATCTCTTGTGATCCCGGCATCATTCATG
>JAKAIQ010000145.1 GCA_021825035.1 Deltaproteobacteria bacterium
GTGCGCAGGCTCCCGCGTCCATAGCCTGCCGTTTTCCAGAACGCTCGCGTCCTTGTTTTGAAGCGATCTGAAGAGCTTTAGTCTCTCCTTGCAGTATTCCGTCATATCAGTATCGAGCAAGCCTTCTTCTGCTCGTCCCATAAAATTCACCGCCTGGCCGGCGGAGAATTTTTCAATATTTATATAATAAAGGCCGTCTTAAATCAAGCGACGATAGCTCTTGCATATTTTGTTTAAATTCATTAGAATAGCAAGGGCGGAAAGCGGTGACAGGCTTTGTTTTAAAGATCGCGGCCAATTCCGCGCCATGCATCACGAAAGGAAGTCGAAAGGATATGCCAACTACAAAAGAGCATCTCGTCGGCATGTTCTCCAAAGTAATGGCCGGCACCGTCACCCGAGAAGAGGGGGCCATGTTCCTCAATTTTTTGGCCAGAGACAACCCATCCGAGACCGCCAGGGAATTGGGCGACCTGATCTCAAATCCTCCCGCCGGGATGTCGGCAAAGACAATTCTGCATACGGCCGCCATTTCGAGGAATAGAGCTTTTATTGCCATACTCGTTGCCAACCTCGATAGCGCCGATGAAGGCATCGCGAGTCTCTCGGCGGAAGAGCTGGCAGGCCTCCGGAGCGCTGAGTCCAGGAACGCGCTCATTGAACATCTCGGCAATGAGTCCGATTATACCAGAAGAGCTTGCGCGACCGCGCTTTTGAGATTCGATGACGGCGTGGATATCCTTAAAAGGCATATTTTGACGCATCCCGATCCCCTTTGCAGGAGGACTTCCGTCAGTGTCCTCGTCGAAGCAGGCAAAAAAGGCGTTGAATGCCTTCTCGATGTGCTGAACTCAGACAACTCCGGCGCGGTAGCTTCGTCGGCTCAAGCGCTTGTGAAAAGCGACCTGTCCGATGGTGACATGGCAAGGGTATTTCAGGCCCTTATTAACGCTGGAGACAGGGGGGGCGATCCCTGCGTCATCACGGATCTCCTGAAAATAGCCGCGTCGCTCGGCAGGAAAGCTAAGGGGTATGAGGAGTACATCATGGCCTTTTCGGATCATCCCTCGGAAGAGGTGCGGAACGAAGCGTCGAGGACGCTGATCGAGATAAGAGCATAGATTATGCGACAGCGTGGAGCTTTATTTGGCCGTTCCATTGAGTCGTTGAAGATTTGAGGCGGCATCCTCATAGCCGGGATCGAGAGCAAGAGCTGCCTTGTATTCTGCGGCTGCCTTGTTTCTACGGTTGAGCCTTTCATATATCCTGCCGATTCCGTTGTGCGCTTGCGCAATCTCCGGATCAAGCCTCAATGCCTCCCTGAATTCATCTAAAGCCGGCTTTAATCTGTTTTCGGAGAGATAGACCTCGCCGAGGAGATAATGAGCTTTTGCGTAGCCCGGCTGAAGAGCCAGAGCTTTCCTGAAAGACGACTCGGCGTCTGCCCACCTTTTCTCGTCCTTATACGCCGAGCCGGCGTTCACTAGAGATTTTACATGGGACGGTTTGATGGCGAGGGCTGCGTTATATTCCTTCAGTGCCTCTTCCAGGAGGCCCTTTTTATAATACGCGTATCCGAGGTTATTGTGAGCCTCGACCAGGGCAGGCTCGAGTATGAGTGCGGCGCGGTATTTGTCGATAGCTTCGTCGATTCTGCCCCATGCGTGATAAATGGCCCCGATATTGAAATATGCCCGGCCGTAACCGGGATAGATGTCTATCGCCTTAAAGTCCTCTGCAAGCGCTTCATTAAGCCTGCCGGCATTCGCAAGCACCGTCGCAAGGTTGTAGTGCGGCCTGGCTTTTTCAGGGGACTTTTCCGTCACGTCCCTCCATAGCCGCGCCGCGTCTATCCATGCGAAGTTCCTGTAATGGGCCGCAAAACCGAAAAAAACAACTAAAAGGCCGAGGACAAGTGAACTCAAAGCGCCCTTATGCGGATTGCCTGTTGCATGCGCGGTCTGCTTCATAATGCCTCAAAAATATCTAACAAACGTCCTTGTCACACGGAAGAATACGGAGTTGTCCGTGGAAGACGGCGCGCCGGTGGTCTGCGTCAGCGTATACGTATGGGCGACCGTAAGGTACCATTCGCGGAGATTGTAATTCAACGAGTTCTGCGCCATGTAGCTTTGCGACTTGATTATGTCGGCTTTTTGGTTGATATATTGACCCAGGACCTGCCATCCGAGATTATGTAGAAGTTCACGTGAGTACGTTGCATTCAGCAGGGCCTGGTAGCTGGTTGAGGTGAATTGTTCGGAAGTCGTATAGTTCATGTTTGCGTAACTTGCGGTGCCCTGCAACATGCCTTTCCAGAGAGGGCGTCCATATGTGGCCATGATGTACTCGGTGTCGGCATGTTCGCTGCCAACTATGGGATTGAACGAATTGGTATGGTTAGCCGACGCATAGATGGAAGACCCTCTGAAGTAATTCGTCATTAGAGAAGCCGTATATACCTCCGTCATCTGATCATACACGGCGTTTAACTGTATCCTGGGGGCCGTGATGTTGACCGGAGCGATCGGGGCAAAGCCGCCCGAGATGAGAAGCGGAGCTGCAAGCGTATTGAGCCAAATTGATGATATCGTGGACCGGTCATAGGAGATTGTGGCTACGGCGTATTCCTTATCGTACTTGTTGAACATTTCAAAGTGATAATGTTCATTCTTGTCGTTTACCAGCAACCCGTCGGTGAGTTTTTCCATGCGTTTGTAGGCGACCTCTCCCTTCACTCCCACATATCTGCTGAAGTCCGGGGCGGCGGAAATGCCGAGGTCTATATCGTCGACTGCGCCCGTCTGCGACTCGCCGTCAAACCTCTCATCGGCGAATCCTGCTCCTGCGGCGCTCCAGTACCTGAGCCATTTGTCATAGTCATTCCTGTATCCGATATTGGTAACTTCGGTAAGAAGAGAGTATGTCATAAGAGGCTGTCCCAGAAATTGAGCCTGAATGTCATTATACGACATCACCTCCGAGGTGTAAATATGGTCTGTTATCAAATAGGTAAGACTGTTATCCGTCCTTGTCACTCCGCCCTTTGATCCCGTCGACGGCACGCCCGTGCCCTCGAAGTCCATGCGTGACGTATCGTTAAGGGCGCTGGAGTCGAAGAGAAGCCTGTCCGTTATATGGTAGTCCAATGAGCCAGACGTGTTCATGTCGTTTTCGGTGCTTGTGTTGACCGGACTTCCATTTACATAATCGTCGGCGGCGAGTTGCAATCTTGTGCTGAACGCGCTTGAAGGGGTGAAATTGATGGAGCCGAGATAATTCTGTCCCTTCTGTATGAGGTCGCCGGTAGAGTTGTTGTAGTAATTATAGCTGTGATTCTGGGACAGGTCGCGGCTCGTCTTCGAGTTGAGGCCCATGCTAACGCCTGTGAGCGTGGATCCAATGGCTCCTGTGGCGTCCTCGACGGACCTGGTGCCTGTAATAAAGAAATCCGTACTTCTGGAAATATTGGTCCTGTTGTTGAAACTGAAGGTATTCTGCGACTGTGAGAGATCATGCACCTTATCATTGGTTGACAGGTACATGTAGTACAGGCTGTTGAGCGTAGGACCGAGTTTCTTCATCAGGGAGACCGTGGCATCCGTAACTTCATCATCCGTGCCGGCGGCTTTTACGGCGCTCTTTTGATAGTTTACCTCGGTGGTAGGAAGCGTTCTGATCCTCTCCAGCCAGGTCAGGCCGTAAGTGGTATCGGTGAATTTCTGACCGTTTGTGAATGTGTCGAATTTGTCTCCGTAAAGGGTTAGAGGTATGGCTGAAAGCGGCAGCAGCGTCGTGCGCAGGTTGTAGTCGATATCCTTGTAATCATAGGTGGTCTTGGCGCCCTGAGTAGTCTCGCTTATCTTATCGTCGATAAGAGAGACCCCGAGATCGTATATTATGAGCCTGCGAGAGAGGATGTTGCCGCGAAAAGTAAGTCCATACGTCTGAACAAATGATGAAAAATTAGTCTTTGTGGGGCCCTGGTTGAAATAATCATTGTCATATTCAAGGTCGACATAGGCGAGGAGCGTTCGGCGAAGATAAGGGTCCATCTCCACGCTGCAAAGGCCCATGGCGGGATAAAGCAAAATTATAAAAAGTATAACTCCTGCCCGCCATACTCTCTTGTAGGGGAGCATAAGGATATCCTTTTAGGCGCAAAGCCTTACTTTGACCCTGCACATCTAAAACCGACGTCGTTGAAAAGTCCTTCGGGCGGTGCGGCGTTCCTGAAAGACGTACGCACATAGACCTGTAGAGAGTAGTGCCCCAAACCTCCCCATCCTCCGCCTCTCACGACCCTGAACTTCTCGCCGTAGCCGGGGTCCATGAAGTCATTGCCGGGATAGGGCTTGTACCAGTCCGATGTCCATTCCTGGGCGTTGCCGGCCATATCGACCGCGCCGTACGGGGATTTTCCGTTCTCAAACATTCCAACCGGCGTCGTGCCGCCGTACTGGCCAAGGGTATTTACTTTCTTTATGTCGAATGCATTGCCCCATGGGAATTCTCTTCCATCCGTGCCGCGGGCAGCCTTTTCCCATTCCATTTCCGTCGGGAGCCTTTCCCCCTTCCATTTGCAATAATCCGTCGCATCAAACCAGTTTACGAGTATAACGGGATGGTCCGCCATGCTTTCCGGATAAGTTCCGTTTGCCCAGTTGGGCGGCGGCCTGTGTCCTTCGGCGTCGACGAACTCTTTATACTGCGCGTTCGTAACCTCCGTCCTGTCTATGTAGAACTCGGCAAGGTTTACTTTTCTTGCCGGACGCTCGTTGGCAAACCATGGCTTGCTCGATCCGTATTGAACTGCCTTGGCCTCCCTGTCTACATCATCGCTGCCCATGATGAATTCGCCCGCGGGTACTTTCACCATTCCTTTAGGCCGCGATTTGCAGCCGGGAAAGATTACAAACGTTGAAAAGAGGACTAAGATTGAAATGCGTTTGCAGGAAAGGTATTGCATTCGGTTCTCCTTTGTATCGCTTCTTATTTACAGATAGTAATCCCTTAGAGGGAGAGACATGGGAGCGTCCGCAACCGCTTCTTCAGGCCGCGTCTATTCGTCTTTTGCGCATCTGAACCCGAAATTATTGTTTCTGGTGTCCGGATTGAAGAATATTCTGTTATAGGCAGGGGCGCTTATGCCACACTTGTAATATGTGCAGTCATACCATGATCCCCCTCTCAGAACTTTGTATTTTTCCCCGTAGTTCTCGTCGGGATGCGTATTGCCCGGATATGGCTTGAACCAGTCGTCTACCCACTCCCAGGCGTTGCCCGCCAGATCATAAATCCCGTAAGGCGATTTGCCGTTTTCGAAGCTTCCTGCGGGCATGGTGTCGCCGTGTCCATACTGTGGGGTATTCGCCTTGTTTTTGTCGAACTTGTTCCCCCATGGGAACGTCCTTCCGTCAGCGCCTCGCGCGGCCTTTTCCCACTCCGTTTCCTTCGGCAGCCTTTTGCCTTCCCATTTGCAGAACGCCTCTGCGTCACGCCACGATACGAAGACGACCGGATGGTCCTCCTTGCCGGCCGGGATGTTGCCCCCGGTCCAGTTGTCGGGGGGCCTCCTTCCGGTGGCTGTGACAAAGGCCCTGTATTTCCTGTTAGTCACCTCATATT
>JAKAIQ010000146.1 GCA_021825035.1 Deltaproteobacteria bacterium
CAGTTCCCGGACGCCAAAACGACGGATGCTATGAAATTATTGGTCTTAGGGTCAAGAAGCTCCTCTTCAATTAGAACTCCCGGCGTAACGATCTTTACGACCGCCCTTTCGATTATTCCCCTGCCCTCGTCCGCACCTTCGACCTGTTCACAGATCGCAACCTTATGCCCTTCTTTTACAAGCCGGGCGATATAGGATAGAGCTGCATGATGGGGCACCCCGCACATCGGAATGTCCCTGCCTTTATCCCTCGACGTAAGAGTTATACCAAGGGTGCGCGAGGCAAGCAATGCGTCTTCAAAAAACATCTCATAGAAATCACCCATACGGAAGAAGAGTATGGCGTCATTATTCTGCGCCTTGATCTCAAGGTACTGGTGCATTGCCGGTGTGACACTTTTCATAGCGGGCCAAAGAGATTGCGATAAAGCGGTTTTTAAAAGCGCCATTGGTCAGGCAAGTCTCAGACCATCCAGTTTTGTGCCTCGAAATCCTCGGGGGGCACATCCAATATTATGAACCCTTTTACGGGCCATCTTTCCTGTGCTCTTTCACCGGCAACGATATTGATGAAAAACCGCGTCTCCCCTCCAGCCGTCGCTCCGATTGTCTTTAAAGGTATCTCAAGCTCAACCACGCTTCCAGACGCCATATTCACCGAAGCGCTGATTTCAATCCATTTGTCGGAGCCAGGTGTTTTTTCGAAGACGCGCGTCTTTGAAGACCGGCCTTTTATATTCCCGTAAATCCTTAAAGCCTTGGGACCGAGGAAGTTCATGGTGAAACTCCAATCATTGTCCGGAGAGGCAATGGGAGAAAGATAATCGAACCGCAAAAAGAGCGAATCCATGGAGAAGCCATATACGATCTTATCTATTAGAGTCTCTCCGTGGGCGTCAGTGTGCATTGCCGAGCCGAAATGGATACGCTCAATCCTACCGCAAGAAAGCCATTCATAATAATTGGTCACCTCGCCGTCAATTGTCGGTTTTATGTATGACGTCGGCGCAACCGTAGGCCTGTAGCCCTTTGACTCCGAAGAAATTGGGATTTCCAGCGAATCGGGAGGTTCTTCGTTAATCAGGGTATATATCCTTCTTATATGTTTACGAAAAAGATTGTCGAAAAGCTCATCGTTCATCGATGAGTGTTCGTCACCGTACCACCAAAACCAATCGCTTCCTTCAGCCGCGTACAGCTCTTCCCACGCGCCGGCGAGCGCGTTTCCGATATTCTTATCATCGTTGCTCTTTGCAGATTCCTCATACTTTACCAGCGCATCTCGAGCATCGGAAATGCAGTCCCATGCCGCATTATCCTCAGGATGCCCTATCCAGATCTTGAAGTTGTGGTTAATCCAGGAACCGGCAAACAGTGTCGGGAGCGGTTCCATTTTCGGTTTCTTATTGAGAAACTCGGTTATTGTCAGGCATCTCAGCTTGGAGTGGCTGGAAAGTTTCGAATACAGCGAGACCAGAAAGTCCCGACCATCATTTTTAAAACTCTCCCAGGCGTTTTCGCCGTCAAGTATGATACTGACAATATGGTCTTCCGGTTTCTCAAGCATTTCGTGTATCCTTACGAGCCTCGTTATGAGATCGTCGGAGGCATCGTTGGCGCTCATCCTTGCATAATCGAAGCCGATAAGGTCAGAGAGCACATGGTCCCTGAAAACGATGGCCATATCGCCATTCCCCGCGTTCACGGAATACGCCCGGTACAGAAAAGGGTCATGGCAATTTCCGTGATTGTCGCGTCGTATTTCTTTTTTGAGAGTATTTGACAGTATCTCTTCGTCGGAAGCGATCCACCTTATCCCCTCTCCGGAAATTAGCGGCAATATGTCCGAGCTTACCGAGCCTTCGGAGGGCCACATTCCGCGCGGCTCGCTATTGAATATTTTTCTGTAAATGGCGGCCCCTTTCTTTATCTGAGCGAGCGCATCCTCCGGGTGCTGAAATCTTTTTACGGGTAAAGTTGCGTTTGGCATGGCGATCTTGGCGGAAAAGCTGTCGCACAGGAGCGGCAGTATCGGATGATAGTATGGAGATATGCTTATCTCTATTGTGCCTTTTTCCTTGAGCTCTGCGTATTTAGGTAGAATTTTTTTGATTATTTGTATCTGCCTGTCAAGGAGCGACCTTTTCTCGTCTTCGCTATATTCCCGTCCCTTATCGAGCAGAGACGCGAGAAATCCGTCATTTCTACGTATCTCCGGGTCTATCCAGGCAAGATTGAAAAGAACCTGCAGATCGCGGTAATCGCGTTCGTTGAAATATCTGAGCGCCGAGTTTATATCGTCGTCTTGATTCGACGGCCCACGCTTCCTCAGCAATTCATCATAACGCGGGATTGGTCTGATCATGTTGTCCCAGTTTGCCTGAAAAAAATTCTTCAGTATAAACACCTTGTCTTCGACGCTTAAATCCCGCGACTGCTTCAGGCTTAACGCCCTGTACCTGTCTGAGGCCAGGCCCGCCTCATATTCACCCAGTTGCTCGATTAGGCACGGCGCAAGGTTAAATGTCTGGTGAATTTCGGGGAATTCATCAAGTATTGCAGCCATGTCATAATAGTCTTTTGTGCCGTGATAAAGAACCCAGGGCATAAGGTATTCGCCGGTAAAGGGGTCCTTATAAAGAGGCTGATGCATGTGCCATAGAAAGGCTATGTTAAGCTTCCCATCCATGCGATTATTTTGCGCTGAAGACCTCGAGCGCACCCTCGTTGGTAAGCAGGGCTACGTGGCCTTCAGAGGCCGAGGCGTTAGCGGTTATGCCGTAGTCGAGTTTTTTCTCCCAGACTTCGGCTCCATCCCTCATCCTGAACGCCTGCATGTACCCCTTAGTCTTTTCAAGGAAACTTATGTTGAAGGGGGCCGAGCTGTAATTCATAAGGACAAATAGATAGCCGCCGGCGGCGAATATCGAAGATGGCTTGTTCTTGAGTTTCGTCCTCCACAGTATGGAGCCATTAACCGAATCGATGGCTACGATCTGATCCGAACCGACGATGACCAGCGTTTTTTTGCCCGTAAAGACGAAATCATAGGCCTTGATTACATTATAGGTGCGCTTCAGTTCTCCATTTTCCCCGTTCAAGGCAAGTATGTCGTTTTTATCATCTATAATATATGTGAGCCCGTTGCGTACAAGCGGCGTTCTCCTTGTCTTATCCACGGAGTCGAAGTTTTTTTCGACCTTCTTTGTCCATAGTTCCTTGCCTGTATCTGCCGCAAGGCACACAAGGACTCCATCAGAGAACAGGTTGTATATCCTGTTGTCGGAATAGGCTGGCGAGACCGTGAGTCTTGGGGTCACTGTCTGATAAGCGCTTCTGTAATAGCTCCATATTTTTTGTCCCGTCCTCATGGAAAGAGCATACAGTCTGTCATCAAGGGAGGAAAAATAAAGCTTGTCGCCTGCTACTATCGGCGATGCGGTAATCTCGGACCGAGAACGAAAGCTCCATTTTTCCGCGCCGCTTTTCTTGTCAAGGCATCTCAGGACGCCACCGGCGGAACCGAAGCAAACGAGGTCGTCCGTTACAGTCGGGGCGGCTTCGAGAGGGTTCTTCGCGTCAAATCGCCATAGCCGCTTGCCTTTATAGAGATCATAGGTATAAAAGCTTCTGTTAGTGGACCCAACATACAGGATGCCGTTGGAAAGAGCCGGCGTCGAGAGCTGTTCCTCGGGAAAAGGCTTGAAAAACCTTATGGTTGAGAGGTCTCCGGTCCAGGCAAGAACGAGAGGCAGGTGTAGCTCTTCAGGGGAGGAGTTACTCCGCTCATAATCGAAGGCAAACGTGTTCCATGGCACGGGACCCCTGACCGGCTGCGCAGCGCATCCAAAAAAAACGAAGGTTGCCGCGATTATGGACAGGATTTCAACCGTAAATCCTTTTAAGGACTTCTTCTGCATTTTTCTGCATTCTCCTGAAATCAGTAGTATTGAGTCCTGCTCCAAGGGCGACATTCAAGGCTGATTCGTCCGTAATAAGGTCTCCCGGCGCGTGCGAATCAGTATTTAAAACAAGATTTACTCCATATTTCTTTGCCGCGGCTGCAACGTGCCCATTTGAGATGCCGTGGCCGGCACGGCTTGTAATCTCGAAAATGACGGAATTTTTGACGGCAAGCGCGCATTCGTCAACCGACACCAACCCTGGATGGGACAAAATGTCAACCCTGGACCTGATGTACGCCATATTGGTTCCCCTTGCCACAGGCTCAGCGAGGGTCTCGCCGTGGCCCACGACTATGCCGGCTCCAAGGGTACGCGCCTTCTTAACCATCGACGGAATAAGGTGAGGCGGGATATGAGTCAGTTCAACGCCGGGGATGAGCTTGAACCATTTGTCTCTGTTCAACTGCTTGCAGACCTTTGTAATCTGTCTTATGATAAATTCGATGTTTGATTCATCGGCATGGTCTGTAATAGCCATGGCCCGATACCCTTTTACTTTAGCTCTTTGCACCAGTTCGGTAGGCAAAAGCTGGCCGTCGCTTAAAAGGCTGTGCGTATGAAAGTCAATCATGGCGAAGTTCCTTTTTATTTATTAGATCAGAGTGATATATAGTCATTTTTAACAAGATTTTCGAATAAAGTATGAAATACATCGAATATCACCCCTTCATTCAGCAATAAAGGTTCGCCGGCTTTAAGATTCAAATCTTTTCTAAAATATGGATTGTCGGCTGCCGCCCGGCTGCTGCATACATGAACTACCGGCACCCTTTTTCGTAAGATCATCTCTCTTTTTATCTTGGCCAGTTCTTTTATGTCTTTTTCCGCGTTCTCATCCCACAAAAGGATCATCCCGGTCAAATTTGTCGAAAATGCAGCCACGAGAGGCGCCATGTTCCTTACCGTCGATACGGTGAAAAGAACAAGTTCCATGCCGCCGTGGAGCATGATAGTAGCGGCTTCGCCGAACGGGTTTGCGGCCTTGTCTTCTTCGGGAGCCGGCCGAAGGTTCACTGAACATCCAGGGATGCGCCCGCACTGCCTTATAAAGTTCGCGGCGAGAGTCCTGCATGTGGATATAAGAAAAATCTTGGCGTAGTTCGAGGAAGACCAATCTGAATACCGGCTTATTATCTTTTCCCTAACGCTTATTTCCTGATCACGCGTGAGTAATTCTCCGTGCGAGTCTTCACTATCCTTTATCTTTTCGATTATACCTTTACTTATCAGGTTGGCAAGGCTTTTATAAGCCTCGTAATCAGGACATGTACAGTGCTCGATTATGTCTCCAACCCTCGAATAAATCTCGGCAAGTCCGGTTATCTCATAAATAACGGGGTTAAGACCCTTGGGAAGGTCTTTTAGTTGAATCTTCGACCTGACAGCCATTTTTACGTCAGGAAGCTGTGAGCTTTTTTTTCTGAACTCGTCTATCTGCCTCATCCCCTCCATCAAGAGATTGCTCGTCGTAGAGCGTATCTTTTTCCAGGAGCTTACAGTCTCGTGGATGAACTCAAAGCTTCCCTCATTCCATGGAAGCATCCTGAAAAGGGCCTTTTCTTTTTCTGCGTTGCCGAGCGTGCAATCGTATATTTCGCCTCCCTTTAACAGGACCGTGCCGCGCATATTCCCGCACGTCATCCTGAGTTCCCCTTCTTTT
>JAKAIQ010000147.1 GCA_021825035.1 Deltaproteobacteria bacterium
TTTCCGCGAAGAGCAGGATACTGAAAAAATAGATGCGACGGCTGTTTTGAGCTTTACCTGCGAGGGGGCCTGCTTTTAGCAGGCCCCCTATCTTTTCAGGGCAAATCCGCCGCGGTCTTTTGCGGCACGTCCAGCCGCGGCCTTTTGCGGCGCAACCGGAACGCGGCGTATTAGTTCTTATTTTTCGCCGAGATAGGTGAGAGCCTGGCCGTTGACCGTGGCGCTCGTCTCCTTCGGGACTTTTGCCGCGATGCGCTCAAGGGCTGAAGCGACCTTCTCGCGCAGCCCGGGTTTGAGCTTTTTTACGTGCTGAAAGGCGTTCAGAAGCCTGCTCGCTATCGTCGCGTTTATCGGCGAAAGGTATATGACCGCGCCGGCGAGCCACTCGATGCCCCTATCCGTCCAGACCATCCTGTTGTTGGCGGCCATGGTGAGGAATAGCGCCCGGCACCAGGTCGGCTGGGTCACGTCGAAGGCAGGGCGCGCCCTTTCGGCCTCTATCATCTCGAAGACGTCGTCCCTTGCGCCGCTCGACACCACGCGAAGATAGTTGGCGTAGCCGCTGAGGTCCATGTGCCAGCCCTCGAAAACCTCTTCGAGGATCGCTCTCCGCGAGGGTTCCCCGGAGCGGTTAATGAACGTGAGCGCCGAAACGCGGTCGGTCGCCGTCCCGGCTGAACGGAAATAATCTATGAGCAGGCGGCGGCTCTCATCCGAGTCGTCGATGGTTATCAGTTCGAGAAGGATGTTCCGCAGCATCCTTTCTTCAAGCCCCCGGCCCGGAGCGCCGGCCTTCGGCGTGAAGGCGCGCAGGCCTTCGAATTCTTTGAGGAGCTCGGCCCTGTAACGACCGTTTATCGCGGACATCATACGCTCCCGCGCAACGACAAGCTCCTGAAACCATGTCGCGTAATCGCGGTCGAGCGGTTGCTCGTCCGCGCGGAGCATATGGGCCTTCAAGCCCGCCGGGAGCGACCTGTCCGAAAGCATCTTGCCGTATAAATCGAGCCATTCCCCGCTTACCCCGGACGCCGGGTCGTTCAGGAGGCCTATCCTGACCCCGTCAGTCAATTTCCGCATGGCCTCCACGCGGTTGAAGGGGTCCGGGTCGAGCCGCGCCTGCAAGGACAGGAGCTTCGAGTCTGCGTTTGCGTGCGTGAACGTGCCATAGAACGAGCAGCCGCGGTTCATCGAGGCGAAGGCCACGTCCTCCGGCAGGCCGTCGAACGCAAGCTCTGCCTCGCCGTCTTCGAGGATGAAGACCTTCTGCGTCCCGGCTACGTCCTTCCCCATGTCGTTTACGAGCGCGACCGTTATCGGCACGCAAAAGGGGTCTCCCCCGCATTCCTGCCTGAAAAGGATGCGAAAGCGGCCGGAAGCCCGGTCGTGCGATGTTTGGGCCGTGACCCTCGGATAGCCGATCCTCCGGAGCCAGCCGCTTTTGAATTGCTCAAGGCGTCTGCCGGAGGCTTTCTCGAAGCACTCGAAAAAGTCATCGGTGTTCGCGTTGCCGTAGCGGTAGCGGCTGAAGTAGAGCGATTTTCCGGCCTGGAAGGCCTCCGGGCCTATGAGGAGCCTGAGCATGCGTATCGCCTCTGCGGCCTTCACGTAGGTGACCCCGTCTATAAGCTCCTCCGGGTCGTTGAAGCCGTCCCTCGCGATTCTGCCGTAATGCCCGGCGTCCTCTATGGCGAGGGGGCCTGCGAGCGGCGCGCGCATGGCATCGACCTCCCGGAGCCTCGCGAAGGCCGGGTCGAAGACGTCGGACATGAACTGCCGTTCAACGTCCACCGTGTACGCCTCGTTCAGCCATACGTCGAAGGGCGTCTCCATCGTGGTCTCGCTTCCGCACTGGTTGTGCTCGAACTCGTGGACGATGACGGCGTGGGCGTAAAGCAGCATCGAATCGAGCGTGTGCCCGGTTACGAGGGCCGCGTCCGTGACTATCGTCGTGTTCCCGAGGTTTTCCATGCCGCCGAAGTTCGACTTGGCCATGCAGATGGTGCGGTAAGTGTCGAAGCCGTATTCGTAGTCCTGCGTCTTTTCAACCCACAGGACGGCCTCTTTCAGTATCGCCATGGGTATGCGTACATGGTCTATGGAGCCGGGGGGCACGAGATACTCGAGACGCACGGCCCGCCCGGACGGATACCTGACCTCGTCAACGAGGGTGTCCCATGTGCCGGCGCACGCGAGGAATAGGTACGGCGGCGTGGGCACCGGGTTCTCATAGGTTATTACCTGCCTTGCCGGGTCGCCGGGCTTCGGGACAGGCCTGCCCTTCGGGTTTGTGCGCAGGTTTATGTTGCCGTTGCTTATGAGATGCGTATATCTCGCGTCGGCCTCGATGGTCGTCGTCATGGTGCACTTGGCGCGGCAGTCGTCGATGACGGGCATGATGCGCTGAAAGCCCCACTGCTGGCACTGGGAGACGAACTGCTGGGGCGCGCCCGGAGGGGTGGCGTCTTTATAGATGCCTTCGAGTATGCGGTCGGACGGGACGCAACGGGTGCGCGTCCTTACGAAAAACCTTTCCCCGGCTTCGACGCGGCGCAAAAGGCTTACGGCGAGCCTGTTCTTTTTCCGGAGGTATTCGAAGGCAAGGGGAGAGCCTTTCGCTTCCGGGCCGGAGCACCATTCGACGGAGATTATCTCAAGGTCTTTCGCGTCGAGCTCAACCCTGTCGAGGCTTTCGATGGCCGACATCTCGAGGCAGTTCTCAGCCTCCACGGCCTCGCCGAGGAAGTTGAGATATATGGTCATGTGGAGGAGCCTGGCCGGCGGCTCGCCGAAATCCTCCCTCGTATATATGAATCGCCTTTCAGCCATTTTCATGCTGCCTGCCTCGATTTTTCCGGGGTTGTTTCGACGCGGCGCGCCGCGGGACGTTCATAAGGGATAAGCATAGTCGGAATTTGGACCCGTTACAACAGAAATCATCGGGCGACAAGAGAATCCCGGACAGGATCATAATAAGACCCTTTTTCATGCTTGCCTCTTCGGCGGTTTTGACTCTTCCGCCCTCGTCGCCGCCCCCGGGGAACCGGCCGTAAAAGAACCTCTTGACGCCTGAGGCCGGAAAACGTATAATCGCGTCTAAATATAAAAAACGGAACAGTCCGGAGCGCGATCGCCGTTCAAAGCGGACGGGCGGGCATTTACGCATGGACGGACTGGAGACGCCATGATACGTGTCTGCGTTTGGTGCGGCAAGGTAATAGGAGAAAAACAGCCCCTTGAAGACGTGTCCCTGACCCACGGCATATGCCACGAATGCGAGGAAAAGGAACGGCACGTTCGCATCGAAAAGAAAAAGCGCCGGGAGCTGGTTAGCGATTGAGGTTCCGCGAAAGCAAACCGGCGCATTGTCCGCCTTTCCGGAGATCCCCTGCCCGGCAGCGAATCCCTGAAAAAGCCTTGCGTAACGCCGGGTTCGCCCTTTGCCCGACGCCCTCTGAAACCCCACGGAAATCCATGCTTTTCCCTTGACTTGAAAGCCACAAATACGATAATTTTGAATATTACTTTTTGAAAAGGGGAAGGCTTTGGAAGATAAAAGCGTCGAATACCGGCAGCGCCTTGGCAAGCTGAAGGAAATGAGGGAGGCCGGGATAGACCCCTATCCCAACGACTTCAAGCCGAACGGCGACTGCGGGTCGATCTTAAGGGAATACGGCAACGCGACGAAAGAAGACCTCGAATCCAGGGCGGCCCGCGCAATCATAGCCGGGCGGATAATGGCCATCAGGGACTTCGGGAAGGCCTCGTTCATACAGGTGCAGGACAGGAGCGGCAGGCTCCAGGCGTACGTCAGAAAGGACCTGCTCGGCGAGGAAGGGTTCAGGGTCTTCAAGTTCTGCGACGTCGGCGACATAGTCGGCCTCGGCGGAAGGCTCTTCAGGACGCGGACGAACGAGCTTACGGTCGAGGCCGACGCGTTGAGGCTCCTCTCGAAGGGGCTTCATCCCCTGCCCGAGAAGTGGCACGGGCTGAAGGACGTGGAGGCGCGCTACAGACAACGCTATCTCGACGTGCTGGTGAACCAGGAGGTGAAGGACGTCTTCCTCAAGAGAACGGCCGTCGTCCGGTTCATAAGGGACTTCCTGTCCGAAAGGGAGTTCGTCGAGGTTGAAACGCCGATGCTCCAGCCCATACCCGGCGGGGCCGCCGCAAAACCGTTCACCACGTTCCATAACGCCCTCGGCATGGAACTCTACCTGAGGATAGCCCCGGAGCTGTACCTCAAACGCCTCGTCGTCGCCGGTTTCGAGAGGGTCTTCGAGATAAACAGGAACTTCAGGAACGAGGGCGTCTCGACGCAGCACAACCCGGAGTTCACGATGCTCGAGTTCTATCAGGCGTACGCGACGTTCGAGGACCTGATGGCGCTCACCGAAGAGATGATAAGCTCGCTCGCGGCCCGGCTTGCCGGCTCGACGAAGATAAAGTACCAGGGGCGCGAAATAGACCTCACGCCGCCCTGGGAGAGGATAAGCGTAAGGGACGCGATACTCAGGTATTCCAACGCGGACGAGGGCATATTCGCCGATAAGGGGAAGGCGCTGGGGTTCGCGTCGTCGCTCGGGCTTTCGGTCCCGGAGGGGCTGAGCCACGGCAAGGTCATAACCGAAATCTTCGAAAAGGTCGCGGAGCCGATGTTCGTCAATCCGACGTTCGTGACGCACTACCCGCTCGACGTCTCTCCGCTGTCGAGGAAGAACGCCAAAGACCCGTCCCTCGTGGACAGGTTCGAGCTGCTCGTGGCGGGCAGGGAAATAGCCAACGCCTTCTCGGAGCTGAACGACCCGGTGGACCAGAAAGAAAGGTTCGCGGCCCAGCTGCGGGAGCGCGAGGCCGGCGACCAGGAGGCGCATCAGATGGACGAGGATTACATAAGGGCCCTTGAATACGGCATGCCGCCCGCCGCGGGAGAGGGCATAGGCATAGACAGGCTCGTGATGCTCCTTACCGATTCCCCTTCGATACGCGACGTGATACTGTTCCCGCTCCTGAAGAAGTGATTCTTGCGGGGGATCAACCCTGAAAAGATCCTATGGGAGCCTGCCCCGGCCCGCCCTTTCAAGGGGCCGGGGCAGGCGATACGAATGACGGTTCATCGCCATGAAGGATCCCCGCTGTTTGCGGCGGGGCTCTTCGATGGATGAAATCCGCTGACGCGGACATAAGGTTTAAGCGATGTCTTACGAACTTTTTGTCGGGCTGAGATACCTGAAGGCCAAAAGAAAACAGACTTTCATATCCGTAATCACCTTCATCTCCATCCTCGGCATAACGGTGGGCGTGACCGCGCTCATAATCGTCCTCTCGGTGATGGCCGGCTTCGAGGATACGCTCAAGGACAAGATACTCGGGGTGAACGCGAACGTGGTCATTACCGGCCTCGGCAGGGGCGTATCCGACTACGGCACGGTGAGGGACGAGGTGATGAAGGTTAAGGGGGTCGTCGGGGCCTCGCCTTTCACGTACAACCAGGCCATGATATCGGCGAGCGGCGGAGTGACCGGAGCGGTCATACGGGGTCTCGACACCGGGACCGCCGGCACGGTCACGGTTCTTCCGGACAGGATAAAAGAGGGGTCTCTCGCGGG
>JAKAIQ010000148.1 GCA_021825035.1 Deltaproteobacteria bacterium
TCAAGGCAGAAAAAGACCGAAGAGGAGCTTATAAACTACAGGAACCACCTCGAGCTCCTCGTGAACGTCCGCACCCGGGAGCTCGAAAAACTCAATTTGCGGCTCAAGGAGGAGGTGGCGGGCCACGAGATATCGCAGGAGAAGATAAAGAGCCTGAACAGGGAATTGACTGGCCACGTGAAGCAGCTCGAGGACGCCAACAGGGAGCTCGAGGCCTTCAGCTACTCGCTCGCCCACGACCTCTCCACGCCGCTTCGCGTCATAGACGGGTTCTCCAGGCTCCTCGAAAAGCATTACCTCGACAGGCTCGACGGCGAGGGCAGGGACTTCATAAAGACGATCCGCGGGAACGCCCAGAAGATGGGCAGGTTCATCTCCGACATCCTCCACCTCGCGCGCCTCGGAAAGAGCGAGATAAAAAAGTCCCGGATAGACATGAACGAGACCGCCCGCCTCATCACGGACGAGTTCAGGGGCCTCGCGGCCGGACGCGACGTCCGGTTCGTCATCGCCGACCTGCCCCCGGCCTTCGGCGAGCTGACGCTCCTGCGCCAGGCGCTCTTCAACCTCGTCTCGAACTCGGTGAAGTTCACCGCCGGAAGGGAGGTCGCCGTCATCGAGATAAGCGGCCGCGCGGAGGGCGGGGAGACGAACTACCGCGTCAGGGACAACGGGGTCGGCTTCGACATGAAGCACGCCGGCAAAATCTGGGGCCTCTTCAAGAGGCTCCACACGGACGGCGTGTTCGAAGGCACGGGCGCCGGGCTCGCGATAGTCGGGCGCATAATCGAACGCCACGGCGGCAGGGTATGGGCCGAGGGAAGGGAGGGAGAGGGCGCGGAGTTCGGCTTCTCCCTTCCGATAAGATAGGCCCTGCCCCGGCCTTCGATCATCTCCGGCGGCCTTTTGAGTTCCCCACGGCAATCCCCGATCCCCTGCCTTTATCCGTAAACGAACCTGCCCGGCGCTCACCGCGGGGCATCAAATCTTTATATGAAAGCCGCGGCAACAGGCACCCGGGAACTAACCATGAAAAAATAGAACCGCTGCCGCTTGAAAGGCGGCAGTGGTTAATACGTGATCCCGCTTATTTTAAGGATACAGGCGTACAGGACGGCGGAGGATGAGCGGTGTTTTACGCGGCCTTACCTCATGGCCCTCTTCAAGAAATATTTGACATCCGTGAGAAGCTCCTTTGTCTGGTGGAGGCGCAAAAACGACTCTTTTTCGTCATATTCGATTATCGAACGTGTATGTGAGCCGCCATTCCTGAGCCTCTCCATGAGTGGCTTGAGCTTGTCGTCGAACCTCGCCAGGGAATCGATGAAACCGGAAAAATTCATGTCTCCATGCGCCCCGGCCGTCAAAAACGCGGCTTGAACCGCGTGAAGAGCGCTTCCGTGCGCCAAATAGACGGACGGGTTGAAGAGAGCCCTGCCATGGAGAATATCGGCGGCGCGAAGGTATTCCTCCGCTATTTTCATCCCTGCCTTGATCCTTTCAGTTCTCGAAAGTTTCAAGCTGAAAACTCCTTTCCGCGAGTCTAAAATATAACGAAAACGCCCGCGTGTCAAACGCTCGTTTTCCTTTTCTCCACGCCGGAGAAAAAAGAGATGGCCGGTTGCGCCATGCGTCGCCTTCGGCGGCGTGCAACCGGCAAAGATGAATGATTTCTTCACGCAAGCAGGGCAAGCCGTATCCCCCGAATGACGGCAATTTCATTTGTCCGCCGCCTTGCTTTATAGTATGATATATGTTTGCCGATGCGGATAATGCCAAGGATTCTCGATAAATACGTCTTCAGGGAAACCGCGGTGCCGTTTCTCCTGAGCATTTCCATTTTGACGGTAACCGCGCTTTTAACCAAGATCGTAAAGCTCATAGAGCTTTTAGTCACGCGCGGCGCGGGCATTACCTTTGCGGTATGGTTCGTCCTCTCGATTATAGCGTCCTTTTTCGTCTACATCCTGCCGATCTCCTTTCTCATTGGGGTTCTCGTCGCCTTCACGAGATTGAGCTCGGACAGCGAGATAACGGCAATGAAGGCCTCCGGCCTTTCTCTTTTCGGCATAGCGCGGCCGGTGCTGTTTTTCGCGGTCATCGCCTACGCAGTCAGCCTCGCCTTTACCCTTTACGTCTTCCCCTGGGGCAATCTCAAGGCGAAAACGCTCTTTCTCGACACGACGAAGACCCGGCTTGTGTCGAACATTAAGGAAAAGGTCTTTTATGACGCCTTCAAAGGGGCGGTCCTTTACGTGAACCATATGACCGATGACGGCGAGATGCAAGGCATATACATTTCAGAGGAAGGGACGGAGAAGCGCCAGGGGATCGGCAACGGCCCGATGGTATTTTTCGCCAGGAAAGGCGTTTTTATGCCGTCGAACGACGACTCCACCCTGTTCCTCAAACTTTTCGACGGCGCGATCCACAGCAGGCCCCACGATGCGGCGGCAAAGGACAGCGCATATCACATAGCCCGTTTTTCCACGTATATCATCGAACTGAAGCTCCCTGACATCGGAGCGGCGAGCATGCTTGCCAAGGGCGAAAAGGAGCTTTACATAAACGAGTTGCTCGACAGGATAAAATCCATGAGATCGAAGGGACAGGACACCCTGAAATTCGTGCTTGAGCTCCACAGAAGGTTCGCGCTTCCGGCGTCCGTCTTCGTCTTCGCATTTCTGGGCATCCCGCTGGGCATACAGAAGGTCAGGGTTCAGAGATTCACGGGCTTCAACATCGCCATAGCCATAGTGCTCATCTATTATATACTTACCATGATCTTCGAGACGCTCGGGAAAAACGGGATGCTCCCCCCGTCCCTCGCGGTCTGGGGCGCGAACATCATCATGTTCATGGCCGCGGTCTATTTTTTTTACAGGGCCGCCATGGACGCCCCGCTCAATCCGTTCCAGGGCATGAGGGCCAGGCGCTCAAGGAAGAAAAGCCCGTGAAGACGGTCGAAAGGTACATACTCGCGGAATTCCTGAAGCTTCTCGCGATAGCCCTCGCGGCGCTGACGACGGTCTTCCTTATGATAGACGTCTTCGAGAACATGGACGTCTTCATGAAGGATATTCCCCTTTACGATAGCGTCTCTTTTTTCCTCTATAAAATCCCTTCCATAGTCGGCCAGACCTCGCCGGTGGCCGCGCTCGTGGCCACGATCATATCGCTGGGCATCTTTTCGAGGCACAATGAGCTCACCGCCATGAAGGCCGGCGGGATATATCTCATGAGGGTCCTTATGCCTCTGCTCATGGCCGGAATGGTCATGAGCGTCCTGGTGATCTTCATGAACGAATACGCCGTCCCGGCCTCATTGAGAAAGATGGACGCCTTCAAGGCAAGGTGGCTCGGCGCGCTCTCCGGCTCAATGGGAAGCCAGGGGGCATGGTTCAGGACCAAAAATGGGATATTCAACATTCGCCAGATCGATCTCAGAAAAGAATCGCTCAACGGCCTCACGCTTTACGTGATCGACAGGTCCTTCGATGCAACTGGCCTCGTCGAATCGAGACTCGTCTTCTGGAAGGACGGCAGATGGCTCGCCCCGGAGGCCTCCGTGTGGAGTTTTACGCCGGAGGGCGCGGCGGTCATGAAAGAGGAAAAGGACGTGACGGTCGACGGGCTCGTGGCTCCGGACGATCTCTCGAGCGTCGATACCATGCGCAGGAACATGAGCATGATCAAGCTCTGGCATTACATACGGCGCCTTGAAGCGGAACATTACGTCGCGGACAGATACAGGATCGAGCTTTACGGGAAGATATTCTTTCCGCTCGTCAACTTCATAATGGTGCTCGTCGGAATCCCCTTCGCCCTTTTTAAGACCGGCAGGCACGGGGCCGTCGCGTCCGGCGTCGGACTGAGCATCGTCATCGCCTTTTCCTACTGGGTCGTGTTCGCCCTTACAAAATCGCTCGGCCAGAACGGCTTTATAACGCCTCTTGTGGCCGCCGCCTTCCCGGACGTGCTCTTTCTCTCCGCCGGCGCTCTTCTCATGGGGCACGTGAAGCAGTGAAAGCCCGGCCGTCTTTCCGCCAATATTTTAATCCTGCATTAATCTTTGTTGTTTTATCATGCTCATATGCAAAAAAAGCCATATTATCATGCATTCCAAATCACAGCCGAGGGGTCGGAAAATGAACGAAGAAACTGATTCGCGCGTTTTAACGGATGTGTGGGACCGCCAGACAAGGGTCCTTCACTGGATAAATGCGATTCTTGTCATAACCCTCGCCCTGCTCATGGTCGGCAGGGACGGGATGGAGTTCCTGGGGGCCGGTAAAAGCCTGTTGACGCCGATCAAGAGGCTCCATGCGTACATAGGATATGTATTCGTCTTCACCTTCGCGCTGAGGGTCTGGTGGGGGTTTGCGGGCAATACGTACGCGAGATGGTCCGATATAATACCTTACAGGAAGGAGCGGTGGCAAGCGATAGCGAGAAACCTGACGTGGTACCTGAGCGGGTTCAAGGGAAGGCCCGCAAGCGCGACCGGCCATGACCCGCTCGCCTCGGTATTCTACGTCGTCCTTTTTCTGACGCTCCTCAGCCAGGCGGCGACGGGGCTTGTGCTTTCCGGCGCCGAACTGAAGCTCTACCCGGCATTCTTTTTCATGCAGGGCATGAGCGACGCGGCCAGGCACGCCCTCGGCAGCTCCATAAAAGAGGTTCACGAGTTCGGGTTCTGGTTGATAGCGGGTTTCCTGGCGGCCCATCTCTGCGGCCTCGTGGTGCACGAGATAAAGGAAAAGACCGGGCTTTTGTCCTCGATGATACACGGGAAGAAATACTTTCCAAAAGGCTGAATAGCTATGAGGATACTGCTTGTAGAGGATGAAAAAGACCTTGCCTCGATATTGAAGAAAGGGTTCGAGGAGCGGGGGTACGCGGTGGATGTGGCGCATGACGGGGAGGAGGGGCTTTACATGGCCGAAAACTTCCCCTTGGACGCCGTCGTCCTTGACATCATGCTTCCGGTCATCGACGGCCTTGAGGTCCTCGGCAGGCTCAGAAAAAAGGGGAATACGGTACCGGTAATACTACTTACCGCAAGGGACGCGATCCTGGACAAGATAAAGGGGCTCGATATCGGCGCCGACGATTATCTTACCAAGCCCTTTGTCTTCGACGAGCTCCTGGCCAGGGTGCGCTCGCTTCTCAGGCGCAAGGCCGAGGTCAAGCAGGCGGTCGTCAAGATCGGGGACCTCGAGATAAATACCGCGAGCCATGAGGTTAAAAGGGCGGGAAAGCCTGTGCCCCTTTCAGCCCGCGAATACGCCCTTCTCGAATTCATGGCCTACAGAAAGGACACGGTCCTCTCGCGCACCGACATCGTGGAGCACATCTACAGCGAAGAGGCCGACATGGATTCCAATATCGTTGACGTATACATAAACTATCTGAGGAACAAGATAGACAGGGGCTTCAAGAAGAAGCTCATACACACGGTTCGCGGCGCCGGATACATGCTCAAGGAAGAATAACCGCCATTACCATGTTCAATTCCATAAAATTCAAGCTCGCGGTCTGGTTTTTCCTGTTTTTTTTCGGTTTTTTCGCGGGTCTTTAGACATTCCTTTATTA
>JAKAIQ010000149.1 GCA_021825035.1 Deltaproteobacteria bacterium
ACTTCGGGGTTCCGATATCCAACTTCGTCGGATGGTTCATCGTCGGCTTCGCCATGATATACGCGCTCCAGACTATAGACCGTTATCTCGGAAAAGACGACTTGACGGGTTTGAAATACCCGTGGAGATTCATGATAGGCCCGGGCCTCTATCTCGCGGTTCTCATCTTCAACCTCGCGGTCACGTTTTCGATAGGGGAATATACGGTCGCGTGGGCCGGGGTCTTTATAGCCCTCCTCCCCCTTGCCCTCATAATATCGATGAAAAAGGCGCGGCTCTCGATAGAATCGGTCGAAAACGCCGTTGACGCCCACCGGAGAGACTTCCCTCAGGCGATAGTGCCCGGCTTCCGAGGATTAAGAACTAAAGATCGCAACTCCCTTTTTTAATATGGCCTGAACGATATTTGCGTTGACAGTTTCTGCCGGTAGAAGCCTTAACTACGGTCACCAATCCAGCACTGAGTAGTTCACGTACGAACAAATGTTTTAGGCAACGCATGAGCGCTGCGGATTTGCAAGAGAAAGTATTACCTAAAAATTAAGCTATTTAAGTAACCTGCTTATTAATCCAATTGCTTCTTTTGAACTCCAATCCCTCGGCCCAAACGCCTTAAGCCGTAGTCTATATCAAGAAAATATTTATTGAAAGCCCGGCTTTTGCGGGCTTTCGCCAACGCAAAACCAAGCATCCCAGGGAACCGTCTATCCCTGAGGTATACCAAATTAATTTAACGTTTTACCCTGCGAAGATCAGTCCGCACCGCGTTCCAGTGCGCCTCGGTCATAAGGGAATCCGGGGTTACCCATATCCGCTTCACCCCTCCCATTATGGTGCTCCTTAAACCTTCGGAAAGGGTTTTGGGGTCCATGGGGCCATTCTTACCCCAGAGGCCGAGAGAGACGTAGAATGAATCCCTTGGCAGATTTTTGACAAGATACCTTGAAACGGATTCCGATACTGAAGGGGGCTTGCCTTCGAGGTAAAAGTAATTCCAGACAACGATATTGTCAGCATGTCTTAAGACCCGCTTGTAATCAAGCCCCGAATCCCTTCCATTCCTCTTGAAGTCTGCCCAGCTTATGGGTACGTCAACATAAAGCTCTTTATGACGTCTGTGGGCTATCTCAGCCGCTTTCTTTATGTAGCCTTCCATTAGAGATGACCTCCATTCCCATATGGTCGGATCGTCCCTGTTTACTCTCCCATCCCTGGTCCTGGGCCAGTCCGGCCGTTTGCTGAACATCATATAGGATTTGAGGTCTTTTGAGCCGTAAGAGTAACTGTAATACGGCATCTCCGTCATATCTATTATATCGACCTGATAGTTCCTGCAAATGTAATCTATCATCTCAAGGATGAGCCTGCCGTAACCGCCTTCAACTATCTCCATGAACCCCGGCTGTTCGCTGTTAACCCTGCCGTCAAAGCCGACTGCTCCTGTTCCGGGATGATCCCTGATGTAGTTGGGGCCGTAAATGTCTACGAACGCCGCGACCTTGAAGCCTGCGCTGTTAAACGCCCTGGCAGCCGTAAAGAGCAGGTCTTCTTTTGCCCCTTTCTGATGATTGGACCAGGCATCTTCGTGTCCCTCCCATTTGAAATAGGTCCATTCTGGCCTGCCGGCGCTCACGCCAACGACCCTGGAAAGGCCTATATCGCTTCTCCCGAGGACGCTCGAAATGGCTTCCCGCCAATCACCCCAGGCGTCAAAATGGGTTGAAACGCCGAGGCTGATCTCATCTGACCGAGGAACCCTTTTTACTCTGCCCCGGTAGTAACTTGACACCCGGTAGTTCGACATACGATGGCTGGAAATGCCCGAATAATAATACAGTCCCACGACCGGGACAGCAAAGAGGAATGCGCCATCCAGGATGTATTCCCATCTCTTTTTTCGCTCTGGTATGACCTCTCTCCGCTCTATCTTTGCCCACCTCTCCTCCGCTCCCATCAATTCCTTCCACCAGGAATAAGCGGCAACAATATTATAAAAATAGGAAAGCGGAAGTATGAGAAGCCCGTAAGGCAGATATACGAAATCCTTGAAATCCATGTCTATGGCTATAGACCAGATCGCTATCAGAAAAAAGAATATTACGCCCAGATAGGTAAGGACTTCTATGGCGCCGGTGAAATACAGGTGGCTGGACAGGTATGCCCAGGGTATAAGGATAAGCATCACGATCTGAAGAAGCGGCAGGATTGCCATATTCATGAAGTTGACCGGCAGGTAGAATGAAAAGGGCCCGAACTTCGGGTTTAAGAAAAGGTCTTTGTGTAGAAAAATTACCTTTATGTAGCTTCTTATCCATCTTACGCGCTGCTTCCATAGGCCCGTCAATGTGCCGGGGCATTCGGCCATGACCTTCGGCTCGGGGTCGAAGATGATCCTTTTCCCGCTCTTATGAAGCCTGAAGGTTATCTCCAGGTCCTCGCCCCATATCTCCCTGAAGCCTTTTATCTCTCTTAAAACCCTTGTTCTCACAGCTCCGAGGTTGCCGGTGATTATGGGGAGGCAGCGCATGAGCGAAAGCGCCCTTCTCACAAAACCCGTTCCTATATGTGTAGTGACGGCAAGGAACTTCTGGATGGAAGTCGAGGGTAGGAGCGGAGAGTCGTTGCCGCAGACCGCATCAACAGAGGGGTCGCCGAACCACCGGACGATCTTTTTTATGGTGTCCGGCAGGAACACGCTGTCCGCGTCGGTGAATACGACTATCTCACCGCTTGCCGCTTCTATTCCCGCATTGAGGGCGCTCGCTTTTCCGCCGTTTATCTTTCTTATGTATCTGATTTTGCCTTCTTTTATCAGATCCGATAGGGCGTCTTCGGTCCCGTCTGTCGAGCCGTCGTTTATGACTATCACTTCGAGCTTCGGGTAGTCGGATGCGAGGATGGAAGCGATGGAAGCTCTTATCGTCTTCTCTTCATTATAGGCGGGGACAAGTACCGTGACCGTCCCCTCAAAGGAAGGTATGGACCTTAAAAACTTCTTTTTCCAGACCTCGTAGGCTACCGTAAGGGGCAGGAACACCATCCCCTGCATCCCTAAAAAGAAAATAATCACGCCGAAGGCGTGAAAGACGCTCAATATAACCGCGTTCGTCATCTTAAAAGCTTATATATCCTGAAGGCCTCGGCGTACTGCATCCCGCTCTGGATCCCCCTGTGGGCTGCCCTGCCTTTGATGACCTCCGGGTCCATGTATAACTTGTCTTTCTGGCTTCTGTGGAACGTAATCAACTTCAGTTTGTCTTCGATGTACCAGCTTATGTCGGCGAAGTAATTCGGCACGAATTCCATGGGAGTACTCACGTCCTCATAGCAGAGGACCGAGATGTTCCTTGCCGCGACTTTCGTGGCCTCGAATACCGCCTGGTGGTCCGTGTGGATATCTATGGCCGAGTGAGTAAGGACCATGTTGACGCCGAGGCCCCTTATCTTCTCCTCTATGGCATCCTTCATGGAAGATACGGAAAGATTTAGCTCGGTATCATGGAAATCCATCACCCAGAAGCCGTCGAGTTCCATGAATCTTGCGGATTTTTTCTGCTCCTTTTCCCTGTTGCCGTTCCCGCCGGTCCCCTTTTCCCCCCTGGTCATTGTAAGGCCGTAGACCGAGGCCCCGCTGTCCCTGGCCTTCATTATAAACCCGCCGCACCCGATTTCTATGTCGTCGGGATGCGCCCCTATGGCCAGTATAACTTTCTTATCGAAGTCCTTTACCTTCCGCTGGGTCCACAGAAACATCCCGGAAGCGAGGCTGAGCGTAAGGAATAGGGCCCCTTCGGTCAGTTCCTCTATGAAGCCTATATTAAGCCACTCGGCAAATGAGTTCTTACCGATGTAAGAAGCGAAAGAGATTACGACAAGGGCGGGCATTATGAAATTAAAAGTATAAAAAAACACCCTGTGCCTCCGCTTGAGCATCCGCTTCCTGCTTCTCAATATCGCGAGGATCACTATAAAGGCGATTATAAAACTCGCAAGCTCAAGCGCCTCGGCGACGTCCTTTATGAGCGGATAATTCGGCTCGGCCCTTATGTTCCTCAGGAACTCGAGGGCCGCGGCATTCGTTTGTTCGATCTTGAGGGCATCCTTTACGGCCTCCTCCGCCATATGCCTGTTTCCGAAGGATTTGTAGGCCCTGGCGAGGAGCAGATGGTTTTCCGCATTATTCGGCTCGAAATCGATGGCCCTTTGGTACGAGGCTATGGCAAGCTTGTAGGACCTTGTCCAGGAATATACATCACCCATGGTCCTGTATGCCTCCGTATAATCGGGAGAAAGAGATACGCTCTTTTTTAAGGATTCTATGGAGTTTTTATAATCCTTCTGCCAGGCCAGCACCGTGCCCATATCCTTATATAGCTCGGCGTCATCGGGATAGAGTCGTTCCGCTTTCTCGAGGAGTTGAACGGCCTTCGGAAGGTCGCCGATCATGGAGTAGGTCTTGGCGAGCCATTTGAGCACCTCGCGGTTTTCAGGGTCTGACTTCATGACCGCGCCGTAGAGCTTCCCGGCCTCTTCGTACCTGTTAGACCACCTGAGGACCTTGGCCAGGCCTGTCTTTAAATCGTTATTGCCGGGATCGAGATAGATTGCGTCCCTGTAAGTCACGACCGCCTTGTCATAGTCGCCGACCCACGAATAGAGCTCGGCAAGCCTGCCCCGGGCGCCTATGTCCCTCGGCTTTATCTCCATTATTCTACGGTATTCCTCGATAGCCTCGCGGAGGTAGCCGAGCTTTACGTGCGCCTCGGCCAGATCGGTTAGCGAAGGGACGTAGGCAGGATGCTGAGAGATAGAACTCTTGAGGAGCACTTCGGCTTCCCGGGGCTTACCCTGTTCCAGAAGAACGTGGCCTTCGTTATAAAGGTCTATGTATGTGGCCTGAAGAAGAAAGACCGCGGCAAAGATCGTAAGCATCAGATACCCAGACCAGTTTTGTAAGTGACCATGAAGAAACCGGTATTTTCGTTTGTCGTGGGAAGGTTTATCCGTTTGTAACCCGCGCCGAGGTCTATCGAAGGATTCAGCCTGTAATAGACGGAAGCCAGATAGACATCGGCGGTCTTGCCGGAGTAAATGCTATTTGAAGAGTACCTGTCGTGGACGTAGTCGAGCCTTCCGGCGAGTCTATCCGTAAAATCATATCCGACCCCGGCGAATATCGAATAAGCATAGCTGCTGTCGAGGTCCCTGTTGGGGATATATTTTATATCCCCGCTCCATCTGCCCTTTACAATGTCGATCCCGCCGCCTACAAGGGACTGTGCCTCATACTTTATGTTTGTCGAAGGGGCGAGTACGCCCGGAGGCTCGTTGAGGTTCCGGCCCTTTATGGTGGTAGTGTTCGGGTTCGGGTCTATAAGGAGAGCGTACATGAGTTCGAGCCTTAAGAATTGAAGGGGCGTTATATAATAGGCATCGGCCGAAAACTTATGGTTGTTCGCGTATGTTGACGTATCATAAAAGAAATTCGGCCTGAAGTATTCATAGCCTAACGTCCCCCTGAAAGACCTGTTGAACCAGTGGGAGACCTCTGCCTCGACCGAAGGGACGTCTTGATACGAAT
>JAKAIQ010000150.1 GCA_021825035.1 Deltaproteobacteria bacterium
ACAGAGCCCCGAGTTGAAATCCACGCCGGTGCTGATGGTTACCGCAGAGGCCGCCAAGGAAAACGTGATTACGGCGGTTCAGGCCGGCGTGAATAATTACATTGTAAAGCCCTTTACCGCCGCGGCTCTCAAGGAAAGGATCGACCTAATAATCGAGAAGGCGAAAACCCAACAGGGTCTTTGAGCGAAAATACGGATCGAAAGGAGATATCAGGATGGGCGATAATCAAGGTTTTACGCTCGACAGGATCAAGGCCGAATTGACAAGCCTTGCCAGATACGTGGATCAGAGCCGACAGGGGGTTGACAGCCTCGAATCGGCGGTAAAAATCGGCAGCGAGAAATTCCCGGAGGCTTCCAACCAACTCTCATCCGTCACCGGTGATCTCGAAAACGCCGCCAATAACATCATGTCGATCGTCGAGGGACTGCTTGTGGAACATGACAGGATGAGCGCTCTTCTTGAATCGTTTTCGAAGTGGGTAGGCAGCGTTAGGAATGAAGACGCTAACCGGGGCACTATCATGCTAAAGGAACTCACCGATGTAAACGTCGGAATGAAAAGCAACATAATGGAAATATTCTCCAATCTTTCTTTCCATGATCTTTCCGGACAGAAATTGAAAAAGGTCATAGGGACGCTGGCCGCCGTAGAAGCCAAGATCCTGGAGATGGCTATAAACTTCGGCTTTATGGGGGAAAGGGAAAATGGCGATAAGCTGCTGAACAAACTAAGGGAAACTTCCGAGAGTCAACCGATTAATCAAGCCGTAGTCGACAGGATATTGAACGAACTTGGCGCATGAGAGCCGCGAGTTCCATCGAGTGAGGGTTCATGTCTTTTTCGCCGAATGAAATGGATGAAATAATTAACGACTTCATCACGGAGTCGAATGAGGGACTGGAGTCTTTAAATCAGAAATTCGTGGAGCTTGAAAAAAAACCAGGCGACACGACCCTCTTAAACGATATCTTCCGTTCCATTCATACGATTAAGGGCGCGGCCGGTTTTCTCGGCTTTCAGCAGACGGTCGACGTCACGCATGTCGCCGAGGACGTGCTTAACAAGCTGCGCAAGGGCGAGATGGCGCTGACGCCGCTTATCATGGATTCACTGCTTCAGTCCGTGGACCTCATAAAGATCCTGCTTCACAATATCAAGGAAAGAAACAATAAAGAAGAGAATTGCGTCCCGGTGATAAATGCCTTAAATGGCATTTTAAGCGGGAACGTCAAGAGCCAGGACGCGTCTGGCGGACCCCCCGCAACGCCTAGCGCTCAATCTGTCAATGAGCCGCCCGAGACCGGAGCGCCCGCCGCAAAACCGGATGAGGCGGCACATTCAAAGGAAAAGGAACACAGCATAAGGGTGGATATCGACAGGCTCGACAGCGTCATGAATCTCGCAGGCGAACTCGTTCTTTCCAGGAACCGGCTTATGAGGCTGGGATCAAAGATCGGTGAGCCTGGATCCGAAAGCGATCTTGCATCGCAAATTGACGAGGCTATAGCGCAGCTCGACCTTGTGACAACCGATCTTCAGCTGGCGGTCATGAAGATAAGAATGCAGCCGATAGCCAAGGTATTCAATAAATTCCCGAGGATGGTGCGCGACCTTGCCAGGCAGAATAACAAGGAAATAGAGCTCGTAATAAGCGGCGAGGAGACGGAAGTAGACAAGACCGTCATCGAGGAGATAGGCGATCCGCTGGTTCACGTCATGAGAAATTCATCCGACCATGGCATAGAGACTCCCGAGGAAAGGGCTGCGCTTGGGAAGGCGAGACACGGCACGATAAAGTTGTCGGCATATCAGGAAGGCAGGAACATAATCGTTTCCGTGGAAGATGACGGAAGGGGTATGGACCCCAAGGCGATAAAAAGGTCCGCCGTTGAAAAGGGTCTGATTTCGAACGACGACGCCGCTAAAATGAGCGACAGCGAGGCCTTGAACCTTATATTCATCCCGGGTTTTTCCACAGCAAAGAAGATCAGCAACATATCCGGCAGGGGCGTGGGCATGGATGTGGTCAAGACCAATATAACCCGAATTAACGGCACCATTTCCATCGATTCGGAGGTCGGCAGGGGAACCAGGATGGTTTTCAGCCTTCCGCTTACGCTCGCCATAATACAGGTCTTGACCGTCGAGGCCGGCAGAGAGGTTTATGGCATACCGCTCTCTACGGTTATCGAAAACATACGTGTGGATGAATCCGAGATAAGGACTGTTGATGGACAGGAAGTCATAAAAATACGGGATAAAGTGTACCCGGTTGTAAGGCTCGAATCGCTTATTTCCGCGAATTCATCGAATGTACGGAAAGATTGGGGATATATCGTAATAATAGGATTGGGTGAGCAACGGTTCGGACTTCATGTTGAAGCCCTTCACGGCCAGGAGGAGATCGTTATGAAGTCCATGGGCGAATATCTTAAGGGCACGGAGGGGATAGCCGGTGCGTGCATAACGGGCGACGGCAATGTCATCCTGGTGCTCGACATAGCGGGGCTTGTGGAAGCCTATAAAAAATCATTCGCAAGAAGTTGAGGGAGACAGTGCCAAAGATAAAAGTGCTTATAGTCGACGATTCCGCCTTCATGAGGCGCATAATTAAACAGATGTTGGAATACGACCCCGAGGTAGAAGTGATAGGAACTGCACGGGACGGCATGGAGGGCGCGGAGATGGCGCTGTCTCTGAGTCCGGACGTGATTACTATGGACCTTGAGATGCCAAGGATGGACGGACTTGAGGCGACGGATATTATAATGGAGAAAAATCCTACTCCTATAATCGTCGTAAGTTCACTCACTCATGAGGGGGCAAAGGCGACGTTCAACGCTCTTGACAGAGGAGCCGCTGATTATATCTCCAAGAATTTGACCACTTCCGCTTTCGACATGATGAAGATTCAGGGCGAGCTTGTCTCGAAGATCAAGGCGATAGCGCACAAAAAAAAAAGGCTCTTCGGCATTGGCAATATTAAAAAATCCGAACCTGTGGTTGTGCCAAGAAAAGGTTTTGTCACACAGAATATAACCTTTGTCGCCGTAGGCGCATCCACAGGCGGCCCCAGGGCCATTCAGGAAGTGCTGTCCCATCTGCCTGGAAATCTAACAACCCCTATTTTAGTCGCGATTCATATGCCGAAGGCTTTTACCGGAGCTTTTGCTCAAAGGCTTAACGAGTTGTCTGAATTATCGGTCAAAGAGGCTGAAGAAGGCGAACGGATCAGGCCAGGCAATGTTTTTCTCGCCCCCGGAGGCGCTCAGACACGGATTAGAAGGAGGGGCCTTACTGATTGTTACATAGAGATATCCGATGTTCCGGGCGATTCCATTTATAAGCCCTCCGTCGATATTTCACTGGAATCGGTTGCCAACTGTTATCCCGGGAGATCCATGGGCGTAATACTCACTGGAATGGGGCATGACGGCAGGGAGGGGATGAGGGTCATAAAGGAAAAAGGCGGAAAGACCATTGCTCAGAATGAAGAGACATGCACAGTTTATGGAATGCCGCGGGCTGTAGCGGAAGCCGGTCTTGCGGACAAAGTGGTGCCCCTCGACAGGATAGCGAGCGAAATAATCAACATGATATGAGTTGTTTCAATCGACGTGCCGAAATCCGGAGACTTTCGAGAAAATGGATCTTTTGACGATAGTTGGAATAACGTTGGGATTGGGCGCCGTCATCGGGGGACAGCTACTGGAAGGCGGGTCCATCCATGCCATAATGCAATTCACCGCCGCTATCATCGTTATTGGCGGAACCGTGGGCGCCGTTATGGTGAACTACTCGCTTCCGACGTTCATTCTTGCCATCAAAAACGCGAGGAAGGCGGTAGTAAGCTCAAGGGATGATCCGAAAAGGATAATAAAGGAGATATCCGAGATAGCTATCACTGCGCGAAAAGACGGGCTTCTTGCGCTTGAGAGCATGGTGAAAAAGATTGAAAACCCTTTTCTAAGGAAAGGCCTGCAACTCGTTGTCGACGGCACGGAGCCAAGGCTTATAAGAGAGATCCTCGAAATTGACATAGCTTACAGTGAGGAGTACGAGAACACATCGGCCAAGATTTTCGAATCGGCCGGCGGATACGCCCCGACCATAGGCATACTCGGAGCGGTCCTTGGATTGATACATGTGATGGAGAGCCTTTCGGACCCTAACAAGCTCGGAGCTGGCATAGCCGTAGCGTTCGTGGCCACGGTCTACGGAGTAGCATCGGCCAACCTGCTATGGCTGCCGCTGGCCGGGAAGCTCAAACTCAGGATACGAGAGGAAACGATTCTTAAGGAGATGATGATAGAAGGGCTTATTTCTCTTTCAGAGGGGGAAAACCCGAGGCGGCTTGAAGAAAAACTTGCCGGGTTTCTGATGGCTTCGCAGAAGAACGGACAGTAGACGCTTTTTCAATAGGGATAAAAATGGCGCGGAAGAAAAAACACGCAGAACATGAGAACCACGAGAGGTGGCTGGTTTCTTACGCGGACTTCATAACGCTTCTTTTCGCCTTTTTTACCAGCATGTATGCGATATCATCCGTAAACGCAGGCAAGTTCAGAGTGCTTAGCGAATCCCTGGCCATAGCTTTCAACCCTTCCGCCGGCTCGTCGAGCAAGTTTAATGTAGGGCCTGAATTGGTAAAGGAGGCCAGATCCCACGCGGCAGGTCAGGCCAAGGAGGATATTTTCGCAAACTCTTATAAGCGGATTGACGATTCTTTAAAAACCCTTGAAAAGAACCAGAAGCTATCATTATTTTATGACGAGAAGAAGATAATCATACGGGTCTCGGATGGGGTGCTTTTCGATCCTGGAAGCGATGAAATCACAAAGGACGGGCAACAGGTTCTTGATGAAATAGCGTCCGTGCTCAAGGATATACCCAACTACATCAGTATCGAGGGGAACACGGACAATATTCCGATAAACACTTTAAGATTTCCTTCAAATTGGGACCTCTCCAACGCAAGAGCATTGCAGATACTGAAATATTTTATCAAGGAGCACAAATTCGATCCGCGGAAAATTTCAGCGACCGGCTACGGCGAGTACAGGCCGATCGATTCTAACGATACGCCATCCGGGAGGAAGAAGAACAGGCGGGTCGATATATCGATCCTGCGAAATGCCGAGTGACCGGACGTCGCTAATTTAAAAAATTTAAAGTTTTTCATGCATCCTGCCGAAATTATTAGAAGAGATGGTTGTTAATTTCCGTGACGGAGGCTCTCAGATGGACGACAAAAAAGAAATCGATTCGAAGGAGATTCTTCAGCTTGTCACTTTCAGGCTTGGCAAGGAAGAATATTCGCTCGATATTTTGAAAGTGCAGGAGATCATCAGGCATATGGAGTTAACGAGGGTGCCCAAGGCGCCGGATTTCGTTGACGGGGTTATAAATTTAAGGGGCAAGGTTATCCCGGTCATTGATTTGAGAAAAAGGTTCGGCCTGCCGGTAGACGAAAAGACAAATGAGACGAGGATAATAGTAGTGGATGTCGCAACAAGGACGGTGGGTCTTAAGGTTGACGCGGAGAT
>JAKAIQ010000151.1 GCA_021825035.1 Deltaproteobacteria bacterium
AAAGACCGTCGTCAGGCTTAAAGGCGGCGACCCTTTCATATTCGGCAGGGGTGGCGAGGAGGCGGAGGAGATAGTCGAAGCCGGGCTATCCTTCGATGTGATACCGGGCGTCACTTCCGCGGTGGCGGCCCCGGCTTACGCGGGCATACCCCTTACCCACCGCGAGCTCTCCTCTTCGGTGACCTTCATAACAGGCCACGAAGACCCCCTGAAGCAGAGGCCCAACATAGCGTGGGACAGGCTTGCGATAGGCAGGGGCACGCTCGTATTTCTCATCGGCTGGAAGAACCTGCCTTTCATAGCCCGGAAACTCCTCGAAAACGGCTGGGAAGGCGAAACGCCGGTCGCCCTCATAAGATGGGGGACCATGACGAAGCAGACGACCGTCTGCGGCAGGCTCGACAACATCACCGGGCTTGTCGATAAAGCCGGGTTGCGGCCGCCGGTCGTCATCGTTGTGGGCGACGTCGTGGGGCTCCGGGACAGGCTCAACTGGTTCGAGACCAAGCCCCTTTTCGGAAGGCGCATTCTCGTGACGAGGGCGCTTGAGCAGGCCGGGGAATTTACGGCCCTCCTCGAAAAAAACGGCGCGGAGCCGGTAACCTTCCCCACGATAAAGACCGTGCCGCCCGCGAGCTGGGCCCCGGTAGACCGGGCGATTAAAAGGCTTTCGGGCTACCACTGGGCTATATTTACGAGCGTAAATGGTGTAAAATATTTCTTTGAACGGCTCGCGAAGATCGGGCTCGACCTCAGGGAACTCAAGGGGGTCAGGATATGCGCCATCGGCCCCCGGACGGCCGGGGCGATAAGAAAGCTCGGCATAAGGGTTGATCTCACGCCCGAGGAGTTCAGGGCCGAGGCGATAATCGGCGCGCTCGGCGGAAGGAACATAAAAGGAAAAAGGTTCCTTCTCGCGCGGGCGATGAAGGCGCGGGAGGTGCTTCCGGCCGAGATAAAGAGGCTTGGGGGCAGGATAGACGTCGTGCCGGCCTATAAGACCGTTCGCCCGAAGAAGGAAGCCGAGGGGCTTAAAGGGCTTTTAAGGGAAGGCAGGATCGATGTCGTGACCTTCACCTCTTCCTCGACCGTGACCAATTTTCTCGGCATGTTCAAGAAGGGGGAAGGCCGGGAGCTTTTAAAGTCCGTCAGGGTCGCCTGCATCGGCCCTATCACTGCGGCAACCGCCGGAGAGAACGGCATAAGGGTCGATATAATGCCGCGGTCGTATACGGTCGCGGGCCTTACGGAAGCGATGGTTGAGTTTTTCCGGGTGAAGCCGTAAAATCCAATTTTGAAAGGAATACAGGCCATGGGTTTGATTTACCGTCCGAGAAGATTGAGGAAGGGGGAGTCGATACGGAGATTGGTGAGGGAGACGTCGCTTTCCGCCGACGACTTCATACTCCCGCTGTTCGTTACCCCCGGCAAGGGCGTCAAGAAGCCGATAAAGTCGATGCCGGGGCATTACCAGATGTCCGCCGACAACATGAGGAAAGAGGCTAAGGAGGCTAAAGACCTCGGCATATCGTCCGTCATACTCTTCGGCATCCCTGAACACAAGGACGAGGCGGGAACTTCCGCGTACGACCCGAAGGGGCCGGTGCAGACCGCGATAGCCGAGATAAAATCAAGGGTTCCGGGCCTGATAGTCATTACGGACGTGTGCGCGTGCGAATATACTTCGCACGGCCATTGTGGTATCATAAAGAATAACGACGTGGACAACGACGCCACGCTCGAGCTCCTGAGCAGGGAGGCGCTTTCCCACGCGGAGGCGGGCGCAGATATCGTCGCGCCATCGGACATGATGGACGGCAGGGTGAGCGCCATAAGATCGACCCTCGACGACAACGGCTTCACAGGGATCCCGATAATGAGCTACGCGGCCAAGTACGCCTCGGCCTTTTACGGGCCTTTCAGGGATGCCGCGGAGTCGACCCCGCAGTTCGGCGACAGGCGCACCTACCAGATGGACCCGGCGAACAGCGACGAGGCTGTAAGGGAAGTCATGCTCGACATAACGGAGGGGGCCGATATAGTCATGGTAAAGCCGGCCCTGCCTTACCTTGACGTCATACGGCGGATAAAGAGCGAGTTCAATTATCCCGTCGCCGCCTACAACGTCAGCGGAGAGTTCTCGATGATAAAGGCGGCGGCCGAAAAAGGCTGGCTCGACGGGGAGAGGGCGATGATGGAGTCGCTCATCTCCATAAGGCGCGCCGGAGCGGACATGATACTCACCTACTTCGCCAAGGAGGCGGCGAAGGCGCTTCAAAAGCAGGGTTGACGGATACCGGCGGGCTTCAATCTTTTTGGCGCCGATTCCCCGGCTGATTGAGGGCGATTTCCATACGGAGTTTTTTGATGCCCCGCGGCTTTACGCGGGGAGAGGCGTTATGTCGCGCGCAAGAGGAGCGTATATGAACGGAAGCATACCGAGGGGGCATTCCCACGACGCGCCGGGCATGGGCGGCAATCCGGCCCACGGCCACGGAAAGGGGCACGGCCACGGCCACGGCGGCCCGGACAAGAGCGGCGGGAGGAAGTGGCTGCCCAGGCTCATCGCATGGGAGCTTACGAGGTCCTGCAACCTCGACTGCATACACTGCCGGGCGGCGGCCCGTTTCGGCCCATATCCGAACGAGCTTACGACCGAAGAGTGCCTGAGGTTCCTCGACGACGTCGCGTCTTTCTCGAATCCCATAATGATAATGACCGGCGGCGAGCCGATGCTCCGGGACGATATCTGGGACATAGCCAGGTACGGCACGAAGATAGGGCTGCGCATGGTCATGGCCCCGTGCGGCTTCCTCGTGACCGAGGAGACGGCGAGAAAGATGATAGACGCCGGGATACAGAGGGTGAGCTTTTCGATAGACGGCGCCGACGCCGAGAGCCATGACAACTTCCGGCGCGTGCAGGGCGCATTTGACAGCGTAATGAAGGCCATCGAGAACGTGAAGAAGGCGGGGCTCGAGTTTCAGGTGAACACCACCATAACGAGGCACAACCTGAAGGACCTCCCGAAGATACTCGATCTCGTCATAAAGCTCGGGGCAAAGGCGCACCATCCTTTCCTTCTCGTACCGACCGGAAGGGGCGCGCAGCTCAAAGACCAGGAGATATCCCCTGAGGAGTACGAGAAATCCCTTACGTGGTTCTACGACATGAGGGAGAAGGTGCCGCTCCAGTTCAAGCCCACGTGCGCCCCGCACTACTACAGGATATTCAGGCAGAAGGAGCGCGAGAAGGACATAACCGTGACGCCTGAGACCCACGGGCTCGACGCCATGAGCAAGGGCTGCATGGGCGGGCAGTCGTTCGCCTTCGTGTCGAATACTGGCAAGGTCCAGATATGCGGCTTCCTCGACGTGGAGTGCGGCGACATAAGGAAGGAGCCGTTCCACGCGATATGGGACACCTCCAGGGTCTTCCAGGAGATGCGCGCATGGGACGATTACAACGGAAGGTGCGGCTACTGCGAGTTCAGGAAGGTCTGCGGCGGCTGCAGGGCAAGGGCCTACGCCTTTACCGGCAATTACATGGATGAAGAGCCGTTCTGCACCTATGAGCCGAGCGAGGCGGCCAAAAAGGCGAGGGACGAGAAGAAAGCCCAGGGCCGGGGAGACTGAGAGCGGGCCTTTGCGGAAATGGCGGATATGACCGGGAATACCCCTGCTAACGAGTCCTTCGCGGCCGGGGAGCGCGTGAAGGCGGATATCCTCGAGCGATTCATCGCCAAGCTTATCGATTTTCTGATAACCGGCGCGTTCTTCGCCTTTCCGACGGTCGTGGGGCCGGTCGCGGGCCTTACCTATCTGCTCATATCCGACGGGCTTAGAGGCGGGCAATCGGTCGGCAAGATGATAATAGGCCTGAGGGTTCTGACCCTCGACCGGCTTGCCTGCGACTTCAGGAAGTCGATCGTAAGGAACGCGGACCTCGGGGCCGTGCTCCTCTGGTATGCGCTGATAGGCTGGATACCGTATATCGGCAAGCCGCTCGCCGCCGTCGTGTTGATAGCGGTCGTCACGATAGAGCTTCTCCTCATATATACCGATGACGCCGGGCTGAGGTTCGGTGACAGGATCGCGGGCACGATCGTGGTCACGGACAGAGAATAGCCCGCGCCCTCTTCTTTTTCAAGCTCCCTTCGGACATACGGATCAGCGCGGAACAAGCCGCGATGGCAAGGACTCGCAAAGGGGTTTTTGAGGCGTCATGGCATGCGCTTCAAGGTTTTAAGCGCCCTTCCACCTCTCAAGCCTGAAATCCTTCCCGTCATATACGAGGTAACGCCCGGCATCGGCCCAGGCGCCGGGGTTGGCATAATAGCCCGCGCCTTCCCGGTGGATCCCGGCCACGTGAGAATGGGCCATTACGACGGCAGAAAATCCTTCGTTCATTATCATTTTTTTTGCGAATTCCCTGAGGCTGGAATCTATCGGAAGAGAGCCTTTGCCGTAATTTCTGCTCCGTCTCGAAAGGCGCACCGCGGATTTCCAGACCCCGGCCGGGGTTAAAATGAACGACACGGCGCCGAAGGCCCTGCTCCTCAGGAATCTTCTCCACAGCCTGTAGCCCGGCGTCATGGCCACCGCGTCGCCGTGGCTCAGATACATGCGCTTTCCGTCAACGTCGAGGGCGAAGGAATCCGGATGGACGGACGCCTTGAGCCTGTTTACGAAGAAATCCCCCATCGAAAAGTCGTGGTTGCCTTCGAGATATATTATCTTTATCCCTTTTCTTGAGAGACCCGCGAGGCTTTCTAAAACAGGGAGATAGTTGCGGTGCGCGACGCTGTTGCCGCCTGTCCAGAAATCGAAGAGGTCTCCGAGGATGACGAGCGCATCGATCCCGTGGAGGCTTTCGATGAACTTTACGAGGGTCTTCAGGTTGGGGTCATCAGGCCCCTTGAGATGGGCGTCGGCGATAAAGACTATCTTCATTGTCCGGTTGGCGGAGCGAGCGGGCACCTCGCCTGCCGCTGGTAATCTTCAGGCCCGAAGGACTTGAAGGCTTGAAGCCGCCTGCAACGGCTCCCTCGAAGCCGGACGGGCCTCCTGCCATTTGTCTTACCGCGGGTCATTTTAAACGCGGAAGGCCGCGAAGCCCCGCAAAAAATCATCCATGCGATCCCGCCTCCCGCTGAAGCTCTTCAAGGGCGGCGGATTTCATTGCGTCAACCGGCGAGGCGAGCCCGGTCCACAGCTCGAATGAAAGCGCGCCCTGGCGCACCAGCATGCCCAGGCCGGTATGCGTCCTGAGGCCCATGCTCCGGGCGTCTTTTATAAGGCCGGTCTCGAGCGGCCGGTACACGATATCCGAAACTATCGCCGTGGCCGGAAGGTCTTCCAGCGGCAGGTCTATACTCCCACGGCCCATCAGCCCCAGTGAGGTGGTGTTTATGACGAGGTCGGCCTCCGGCGCATGGGGCTTTACGAGGTTTTTTTTGAGCTTTATCGCCTTCACGACGGTTTGAGCGGCGTGCGCCTCGAATTCGACCGCGAGCCTTTCGGCCAGATCGGA
>JAKAIQ010000152.1 GCA_021825035.1 Deltaproteobacteria bacterium
TGTCGGGGTAACCGGAGTAATCATATTTTATATGATGTTCCAGTATGAGCCTTCCGACCGTCTCATCCATGCCATCCATCCTTTTCGTGATGTTCGATCCCAGGACTGGATGCTCCTTGATTTTTTCCCATTCCTCCGTGCTCAGCCCTCCGGGCTTTCTGATGATTTGCTCGGAAACGCCGGTCTTGCCTATGTCGTGCAGAAGCGCTCCGACTCCAAGCACGTGCAGTTCGGCCTTTGCGAATTGCATGGCCCTGCCGAGGGCGATCGAGGTAACTGAGACGTTGACCGAATGATTATAAAGATAGTTGTCATAATTCTTTATCATGGTGAGCCCCATGATGGCGTTCTGGTCCGAAAGCACCGATTCGGTGACTTCATCCACGATGGCATTCACCGGTCCGGACTTTGGGATTTTACCCATGCGGACCTCTCCCATCACGTTCTTTACGACCTCTACCGCGCCGTTGTAAATCTCGAGCAATTTCATCCTGCCTGACGGGACGGTCTTGAGGGTTATGCGGATTACTCCTCTGGAGTGAAGCTCGTTTTGAAGCTCCTGCCCATCGAACTTCGCATCACCCGCAAGAAAGTCGATGATGTTCGACAGCTCCTTCTCGGTAAACCCCTTCTCGAAGATCATGACGTCCACGTTCTTGTCATTCATGCAATGGATTATGTCCTGATACAGTCTTTCGCCGTTCTCTATCGGACATTCTTCAAACATAAGCGCCTCGTTCAAGAGGCTTATCATAAGATTGTTCGTGGCTGTCAGACATTCGGTGAGTGTATCGAAGGCTTTTTTTACGGGGGCTGTGGCGGCCGGATGTCCGGGCGGGTAGAGTTTCTTGCCTTTGAGAGAGGCGTTCAGGCTTTTGAGTATCCACTCTTTGTTATCGAGTCCATTCATTTAGTTTTCTCTCTTTGCAAGTATTCTTTTGCATGCGCTGTATAGTTCGCCGTCAGATTGTCTGCTTGCGGCCTCTACCGCCGTGAATGCCTCGGCGCTGCCGATCATGCCCAACGAATATGCTGCCAGTGACCGCAGGCCTTCATGATATTTTTTACCGAACCATACCTTTCTGAAAAGAATTTTCCTCAGGTATGGTATGGCCTTTTCGCTTCTTATATGCCCGAGTGCCTTTATCGCCTCTTTCCTGATTTCATGATCCCTGTCCTTCAGCGCGATCCTGGCAAGGGCGTCTATCGATGACTGGTCTTTAAGCATACCGAGGGAAATTATCGCCTGCTTTACCAGGACCTCATCTTCCTCTTCAAGAGCCTTTATGAGAATCCATATGGAGTCATGCGAGCGCACCTTGGCGAGACTTTTTAAAACCTCCTTCTTGACCCTCTTGTCGGGAAATTCATATGCGTTGATGATAGCCTCGGCAGACTCTTCATCGCCGAGCTCTCCCAGCAGGGATACCATCTGTCTTACGACGTACCATTCCTTGCTATCGAGCCGTCTTTCGACGAAAGGCCTCAAGCCGCCGCCGAAAAGAACGAGGGAATTATAAAGATTTCTGCGGCTGATTGCATCCTCAGCAGCGGTTATCTCGTCGAGAAGCAGCTCGATCGCCTCGGCGCCGGCGATTACAAGTATTTTTTGTATCGCGGTCCTGTCGCTTTCGTCCTTACCGCCCGCCTTCGCGACCAAGAATTTCAAGACATCGGTCTTCAGAAAGGAAGCTAATTGCGTGGACGCTTCCTGTTTAATGTCTTCGGGCAGCTCAAAATCAATGGTGTGATCGTAAAAGACCAGCAGTACGGGCAATAACTCATCGAATTTTTTTTCAAGCGACAGTATGTCGGCTTTTTCCTTTATCCGTACGGCAGTATCCTTATATTTAAGGAAGTCCCTCTCCCGTTTGATGCTGTCGAGCAGTTGCGCAAGGTCGATGTTTTCCTGCTCCGGAGCCTCCGCTTCTTTCTCGGCCGTTTCTTCGGAAGGGGCTTCAGCGCCTGGATCTTCCTCTTTTTCTTCTTCGACCGACTCGTTCTTTTCCTCCTCCTCGTCTTTTTCCTTGAGTTCATCCCTGAGTTTTTTCAGTTCTTCGAAGTTTAAAGAATTGACAAGCACGCCGGATATGTCTTTCTCCGCGATAAAAGCCTCCATTCCTCCTCTGGCCTGAAGAACCTCCGGTTCGACCTTCAAGGCGGAAAGAAGCGTTTTTAAATCGGAGAGGGTGAGATCTTTTGCAAAGCTTATTTCTTTCACGCGTCTGAAAAAGAATTTTTTCGCGAGCGCCTCCAGATCCCGATTCTCCTGTGCTATCGGGATTTTTCCATAATAGAAGCCTTTATGGTCTATTCGCCAACGTATTTCAGGTTCTTCTTCCAATTTCTTCTTGAAAAGGAGATAGCATCTCTCGAGGGATGAATCAAGGTTCGGATGGCTGTCGGGATAGAAATTATGCATCTTGACAGCCCTGGCCAGTTCAATTAGTATGAAATTGTAATTTCCATGATCCTGGGACATAATTTTTTAAAAAAATCCGAATGTATCATAACAAAATTGGCTTTTTTTTGTCAATTATAAACAGACTGTCTTCCGCATCGAAAAAGTAAATGGGCGAAGAAAAACATATCGGCGTAGGGCGGGAAGGAAGATACCGGACAAGAATAATGATGAAAAATCTTTGACGTTATCCAGCCATATTAATTTTAATCTTTTCAGAATCGATCTCCGGGCCGCGGTTTCATTCTAAAAGTTCCGTTTTGATTTGCTGCGGCGCCGACCGGATGTTCGTCTTTAAGGCGATTAATCGTATCCATGACCAGAGTAAAATCGGTATATTTGTGCCAGTCATGCGGGCATTCTTCCCATAAGTGGCTTGGCAGATGTCCGGATTGCGGAATATGGAATAGCTTTGTCGAGGAGCCAGTCGTATCCCAGGGCAAAAGAGGCACGGCAGCCATGCGCGGGGAGTGCGTTACGCCTCAGCCCATATCGAAGTTGAGCATGGCTGATGCGGACAGGATAAGAACGGATATCGGGGAGCTCGACAGGGTTCTGGGGGGCGGCATGGTGCCTGGCTCGGCCGTGCTTATAGGCGGGGATCCCGGCATCGGAAAATCCACGCTTCTTCTTCAGGCGATGGGCAAGTTCGCTCAGGCAGGCCGAAGGGTTCTTTATGTTACGGGCGAAGAATCCATGCGGCAGATAAGGTTGAGGGGAGAACGCCTCGGCGCGCTTTCCGACAACCTTCTGATATATTCGGAAACATCTGTTGAGAAGATCATCGAGGCGGTCGAAAAAATAAAGCCGGAGGCTATGGTGATAGACTCCGTGCAGACGGTATGCACCATGCGGCTTGAGTCTTCCCCGGGGAGCGTAAGCCAGGTCAGGGAGGCTTCGGCTGAGCTTATCGGTTGCGCGAAACGCCACGAGATCCCTGTATTTCTGGTAGGGCACGTTACAAAAGATGGAGCCATAGCCGGCCCGAAAGTCCTTGAGCACATGGTCGATACGGTGCTTTATTTCGAGGGCGAGAGAGGGCATGTCTTCAGGATACTTCGCGCGGTGAAGAACCGTTTTGGCTCGGTTATGGAGATAGGCGTTTTCGAGATGAAGGAAAGCGGGCTTTCCGAGGTGCATAACCCATCGGAGATATTCCTGGCCGAAAGGCCCGTCGGGGCGTCCGGCTCGGCGGTCGTCTCAAGCCTCGAAGGCACAAGGACCATACTCGTGGAGATGCAGTCTCTCGTCTGCCCCACGCTCTTCGGCGTTCCGAGGAGAACGGTGGCCGGCGTCGATTACAACAAGGTCGTACTGCTTGCGGCGGTTCTTGAAAAGAAGGCGTCTATGGCCCTGGCCAATCACGATATATTCATAAAAGTAGCCGGCGGCATAAAGCTCGACGAGCCCGCCATAGACCTCGGAATACTCGCGTCAATCACGTCCAACTTCCTCGACCGCCCCATAGAGCCGAGTACGGTCATATTCGGCGAAGTCGGGCTGGCCGGCGAGGTGAGGGCCATAAATCAGGTCGAACCGCGGGTAAAAGAGGCCCAGAAGCTCGGATTCAAAAGATGCATACTCCCGAAGGACAACTTGAAAGGATTGAAAAAGACCGGAGACATCAGGCTTGAGGGAGTATCTATGATAAAAGAAGCCATAGATAAATTTTTTGAATAATCTTATGGCCTGCCATGCCGCGAAAGGAGAGACCGCTTCGGCGGATCGTCGGGATGAAAAAAAACCTCTAATGCCGGAGTCCGCCGCGCCGCTTCCGTACGGCGAATGCTTCGAACCCGCCCTGGTTTTATTCGGAAGGAATTTGTCGTTTTACGGCCGATTTTTAGGCGGTTTCTTTGCGAGCTTAATTTTTTTTGCAGTTTGCGCCCCGACCGGCATGAGCAATGCCGCGGTCAGGCTCTATAAGCCGTACTTTACAGATGTCGGTCAGTTGAACTACGCGAATTTTCTAATGCAGGAGAAGGACTACAAGACCGCTGCGCGGGAATATGCGAGGGTCATCGAGGATTTCCCGGAGAGCCGCTTCATAGCCGAGGCTCAGTTCAGGATGTCCGAGGCATTGTATGACGCGGGCCTTTACCGTGACGCCGAAGATGAGTTCAAGTTATTCCTCGAAAATTTCGCTGACAGCCCTTTCTCTTCTTACGCGAAAGCGAGAGTGGAGGATTTAAGAACCAGAAAGGATATGAAAAAAGCAAAGGACGTTCATGCGGCGGCTCTTCCTGATGGGCGGCGAATCGACGGCATGAAAGCCGCTCAGGTGATGTTCTTTGCAGGCAGGAGTTATGATGATATCGGGCGCGAGATGCTGCGACTGAAGAACGAAGGAATCGATACGGTAATAGTGAGGGTATTCCATAACCGGGGGGACAGATATTATCCGGTCGCGGCTCACGGTGCGCCGGAGGGGGTTTATTTCAGGACAGGGCAGTCTCCCGTAGTAGACGATATCCTTGGGCGGCTTACCGCCCTCGCTCACAGGAACGGTCTCAGGATCTTCGCATGGATGACCACGAGATACGCAGACTACGGCGTGGAGAAAGACTCGGACATGGCCTGCAAAGGATATGATCTTTCCTCGAGAAAGATCATCCCATGCAAGGGACTCGACTTGTTCAACGAGCGCGCGGTGAGGAGGCTTGAAGCCATATACTCGGATCTGGCCGATTACGATATCGACGGGATACTCTTTCAGGACGACCTCTTTTTAAGGCATAACGAAGGCTTCGGCCCTCACATGGAGAAGCTGTACGCGAGGGATCATGGCGTTATAGACCCCGAATCCTTCTATCTCCGCGATGGCGGCGCCATTCACTACACGCAGGCTTTCTGGCAGTGGGCGTCGTGGAAAAACCGCCGTCTTCTTTACGTCGCCGACAGGCTACGGAAAGCTGTAAAAAAGAAGAGGCCCAACGCAAGGTTCGCCATAAATCTCATGTATGAAAACCTGACAAATCCGGCCTGCGCCCTTGCGTGGCTTTCCCAGAACCTCGAGGTCTCCTTCGAGGCCGGTTTCGA
>JAKAIQ010000153.1 GCA_021825035.1 Deltaproteobacteria bacterium
TAGAGCTTCCTGTCGGTAGGTATGGCGCAGCCCACGGAAGCCGCCAGCAGCCTTCTCGGCTCGTTGCTGGTGAGCTTGCTCATCACGCAGAACACTATCTGCCCCGGCGAGAGCCTTTTTATGCCGACCGACCTCGAAAGTATCTTGCACCCCGGGGGGAATATGCTCGAAACCTGCACCAGGTTGAACTTCTCGATCCCGGCGTCCCTCAAAGCCAGCTCGAACGAGGTAAGCTCCTCTTTGTGCACGCCAACGCCTTTTGTGAAAAACACTCTCTTCGGAACAAACATTTTTCTTTACCCCCCGGATTGACGCTTATTGACGCGCGGCCCTGCGGACGAGGCTCCGCGCGCTCGCTGACGCCGCCTTGCGCCGGCGCGGCCATGAGGCCCGGCGTTTGAAAGGACGCCCGGCCACAACATATTACAGCAATTAACCCCTCTTTGAAAAGGATTTATTTAGGCTCATGTAGCCTATCATCTTGTAAACGAGTTTGGAAGCGAGGAAATCCGGGGCGACGTTGCCCGGAAGCGGGCAAAGCTCCACCACGTCAAAGCCCACGACCCTCTTCGAGCGCATGGCGGCACGGAGGATGCCGAGCACGTCGTACCAGCCGAGCCCTCCCGGCTCCGGCGTGCCAGTGGCCGGCATTATCGACGGATCGAAAACATCGAGGTCTACCGTGACGCAGACCTCATCCGTGAGGCCGCCCGCGATCCTGCCCCATGGGACGCCCTTCAAGACCTCCGGCGCGTAGTAGGTCTTTATCCGCGGGGCCGGCTTCTTCCCGCGCCTGCCGGCGGCCTTGAGAAATTCGGCCTCTTCGATGGACAGGCTCCTTACGCCGAGCTGCACTATCGGGCAGAGCTCGGATATCCTTCTCGCCACGCAGGCGTGGTTGAAGGGGCTGTCCTGATACGTGTCCCTCATGTCGGCGTGCGCGTCGAGATGAAGGACCGAGAGGCCGGGATATTTGTCGAGAAGGGCCTGCACCAGTCCGAGGGTCACGCTGTGCTCGCCGCCGAGGAGCACCGGGATCCTGCCGGAGACGACTATGGAGGCGGCTGCGGCCCTGACCCGCTTTATCATCTCCTCAGGCCCGAGCGCAGTCGGCTCGAGGAACGGAAGCGTCTCAACACCGGCGTCGATAGGCTCGCACCCAAGCTCCTCGTCGTAGAGCTCCATGTGCGTGGAGGCCTCGATTATCGCCCTGGGGCCGTTCCTCATGCCGCTCGCGTAGGAGGCGGTAAGGTCGTAGGGGACCGGCAGTATCGAGTACGTCGCGGGCCTTCTTTCGAGGACTTCCCCTGGAAGCCCCCCGAAGTTGAGTATGCCCTCCACTAAAGATTACCCCCTGAAGCGGATTGGATTATATGAATGGGATCCCGCCTTGCCTTGCCCCGCCATTTAAGGGCAAGGCAAGGCGGGCAATTACAAATGATCTTTCCGTACCATTAAGATTCTCCGTCATTTATGGCGGAGAATCTTAATTCTTATTTTCCTGCGAAAAGTAATTTCGGGTCTGAAGCCGCGGCTTGCCTGCCCTGAGCGCCATGCTCTTTCGCGCCGATCGCCGCTAATAATAATCGGCCCTTCCCTTGATATCCCTGTAGTTGTCGAGTACCCTGTTGACGAACCCTTTCTGCTCGGCTTCTTCGCCGAGCCTGAGCCGCGAGTCGGTTGTCCCCGGCCCGGCGTTATAGGCCGTAAGCGCGAGGCCGGTATCCTCATAACGGTCTTTCAGCTCCGAAAGGTAGCGGATGCCTATCTTCACGTTAAGGTAAGGGTCGAGGAGCGTGGCGTCGCCGTGCCATCCGAGATTGAGCTCCGCGGCAAGCTCCCTGCCCGTTGACGGAAGTATCTGCATGAGGCCGAGCGCGCCTTTGAGCGACCTCGACCAGTTGAAGAATCCGCTTTCGGTCTTTATGAGCGCGAGGACGAAGACCGGGTCGATCCTGTTCTCCGCGCATTCGACGAGTATGACCTGCGCGAGCTTCAACTGCGCAAGCGGCTTGAGGCCCGTCCTGCTGTCCTTCAAGACGTCGGCCACGTAGCTCTCGCCCGGCGGGACCGCCGCAACGCCGTCCCAAAGCTCGGCCCCGAAAGGCGCGCTCAGGCAGACGTCGATGACGGCGGCAAGGCCGAGTATCAGGACGGCCCTTCTCAATCTTGTCTTTTTCGAACAACCCAAAGTCATCTCCTGCGCGAAATGCGCGCGTTTCAAAGCTCCACGCCGCAAGCGTGGAATATTTCGGGCGCAAGGCTTTATCCCGGCCGGCTCACGAGGCGGCCCATGCGGCGTCAAGCCGCCCTGAACCGGCCCCTGGCGCGAACGCTCGGGTTTGCCCTTCAAGCGTTATCAGAACATTCAACTATATTTTATTTTGGGGCGCATGTCAAGAAATTTACGCCGAAGAATTTTTTTACCGAGGAAAGAAAATGGGCAGGGAGAAGCGTGGGGGCCTCGCCTGGCGCGTCCGGCCGCTACGCGCCGGCCTCGACCTCTTTTATCCTGAGCCTGAGTCCGGCGTTCCCCTGCCACTCGTCGAGAAAGGGCGAGAACGCGATGCGGAACCGCTTCCCCCCGATGGGGTGGAGCCCGGCGAGATTGAACCCTATGGCGCCGCGGGCGCACCCGTTCTGGGCGACCGTGAACCTGAGGTGCTTGCCGCCGGCTATGGAAGCGCCGGTTATGGCCGCGTCCCTGACGCACAGGAGCGGCTCGCGGTTGGAGGAGCCGAATGGGGCAAGGCCCTCCATCTCCATCATGAAGGGGCGGTCGATGCCGTCGAGCGGGACCTCGGCGTCGCAGACCACCTCCGGCACGAGGTCTTCATCGGTGAGCGCGGCGTTGAGGTGATCGATGAACGCGTCCCTGAACCTCTCGATATTCTCTCTCGCCACCGTAAGCCCCGCCGCGCCCCTGTGGCCTCCGTATCTTTCGAGGAGGGCCGAGCAGGACCTCAGCCCTTCGAGGATGTCGAACGATTTTATGCCCCTGGCCGAGCCTCTTCCAGACCCGCCGTCAACGGCTATCATGACGACCGGACGCGAAAGCCGCTCGACGAGGCGGGACGCGACAATACCGATGACCCCCGGATGCCATTTTTCCGAAAAAAGGACGACCCCCCTGTCCGGCGTCTTGCCTTCCATCATCGAAAGCGCCTCTTCGAGAATGCCCGACTCGATCCTCTGGCGCGAGGCGTTCTCCCTGTTCAGGGCCTCGGCGAGGCGGCGCGCCTCGCCGGCGTCGCCGGATACGAGGAGGTTGAATGCGGCCGAGGCGCGGGCGAGCCTGCCCGCCGCGTTTATCCTCGGCGCGAGCTGGAAGGCGACGGCTCCGGACGACACCCGCCCCGGCCTTAGCCCGGCGGCCTCCGCGAGCGCCTTGAGACCGGGGCGGCCGCCGCGCTCGATCTCCTTCAATCCGTGGGCCACGAGGATCCTGTTCTCGTCCACGAGGGGCACCATGTCGGCGATAGTGCCGACGCTCACCAGGTCGAGGTATCTTCTGAGGTTAGGCTCCGTCCCCCTGAACCAGCCGAGGCGGCGCAGGCGCGAGCGAAGGGCCATCATCAGGTTGAAGGCCACGCCCACGCCCGCGAGCCCCTTGAACGGGAAGGCGCACCCCTTCTGCCTTGGATTGAGAAGTGCGAAGGCCGCGGGCGCGTCCTCCGGAAGCTCGTGGTGGTCGGTGACGATGACGTCGACGCCGAGGGAGCTTGCGTGGCGCACCTCGTCGCGGTTCGAGGAGCCGCAGTCAACGGTTATCACAAGCCTTACGCCCTCGCCGCACAGCCTGTCGATGGCCCCGGCGTTAAGGCCGTAGCCCTCGGTGAGCCTGTCGGGTATGTGGCATGCCGCGTCCACGCCGAGTTCGCGAAAAAAGAGGTGGAGCATGGCAGCCGACGTAGTGCCGTCCACGTCGTAATCGCCGTACACCGCTATCTTCTCCCTTTTGGCTATAGCCGATACGATGCGCTCGACAGCCCTGTCCATGTCTTTGAGGAGGAACGGGTCGTGCAGATGATTGATGTCGGGTTTAAGAAAGGACGAAGCCCTGTCCGGCTCCGCGAGGCCCCTGTTTATGAGGAGCTGCGCCGTAAGCGGCCTTATGCCGAGCCTGGCGCAGAGCGCGCTCTGCGCGCCGGGGTCGGGGGGCAGCACTTTCCAGCGTTTTTTTGTCATAAGGGGAAGCGGCCCGGCTGTGCGCGCCGGGCAAACGCCCGGCAAACCGCATGCCTTCCGTCCCATCGCTTGCGGCACGGGAAAAGTGACGGAGCGGGCCTGTGCAGAGATATTTTACCGATACGGAAAAGACAAGGCAAGGCCGATTTTCATCTTTCGGGGAACCTTGCCATGAATGACGGTCACGGCCAGAACCTCTCCGACGCCAGCGCCCTTGCGGAGATTTAATCCTGAAATGCTTATTTGTTCCATTCGAGTTCCCGGTAAAAATATCTTTTCCTGAAATACAACGCGACATTCACAAGGCTTATTAAAACAGGCACTTCGACCAACGGCCCCACTACCGCCGCTAAAGCCGCTCCTGAATTAATGCCAAAAACGGCGATGGCGACGGCGATGGCAAGTTCAAAGTTATTGCTCGCGGCCGTAAATGCCACCGTGACGGTCTTTGAATAATCGATGCCGATTTTACGCCCCATCCAGAAACTGGCAAAAAACATTATTACAAAATAGACCACAAGCGGAAAAGCTATCTTGACGACATCGAACGGAACGCTTAAAAGCATCCCGCCTTTCAAGCTGAACATTGCAACGACCGTAAAGAGGAGCGCTATCAGGGTAAGAGGGCTTATTACGGGTATGAACGAATTTTCATACCATGACCGTCCCATCTTCCTCGTTAAAATCAGCCGGGTAAGAAAGCCGGCCATAAATGGGATGCCAAGGTATATGAGAACGCTCCCTGCGATCCGGCCGATGCTTATGTCAAGGACGCGTCCGTCCAGTCCAAAGGCCCGCGGCAGGACCGTAATAAAGAACCACGCATACACGCTGTAAAAAAATATCTGGAAGATGCTGTTAAAGGCGACAAGCCCGGCGGCATACTCGGTATCTCCACGGGCAAGCTCGTTCCATACAATCACCATGGCGATGCAGCGCGCTATCCCGACAAGTATCAGTCCTGTCATGTAGTCGGGGTGCTTATGCAGAAAAAACACGGCAAGGGCAAACATCAATAGCGGCCCTATCACCCAGTTTTGCGCCATGGATATTCCCAGCACCTTCGAATCCCTGAACACCCTGCCGAGCTCCTCATACCTGACCTTTGCCAAAGGCGGATACATCATCAGGATCAGTCCGACAGCTATGGGGATATTCGTAGTTCCGAAGCTGAAACGGTTAACGAAACCGGAGGCGCCCGGCAACAGGAGGTCGCCCGCCACGCCTATACACATGGCAAGGAAAATCCAGAGGGCCAGATACCTGTCAAGGGATGAAAGTCTTTTGGTCGAAT
>JAKAIQ010000154.1 GCA_021825035.1 Deltaproteobacteria bacterium
CGATCTGGTGCTGGCCGCCCGGTGTTTCGTTAAGGTCTTCGGCGTAGCCTTCCTCGGCCACTGGCGGGGCAAGCCCGGAGCGGAAGTGCACGAGGCGAGCCTCTCCATGCGCGTCGCGATGCTTCTTGCCGCCGCGTCCTGCGTCCTTCTCGGCATATTCCCCTCTTACGTGGTAGGCCGGCTCGACGTCGTGACAAAGGCCTTCGCCGGGGCGCGGATAGGGACTACCGCCGGGGCCTCTGGATGGATGTGGCTTACGCCGGTCGCGGCGGAAAGGGCCTCGTATTCGGCGCCGATGGTATTCCTCGGCCTCTTCGCCATAATAGGCGGAGTGTACGTCCTCTTCCGTTCCAGGAAAGAGGCCGTAAGAAGGGCGCCTCTCTGGGACTGCGGCTTCGCTAAAACGAACGAAAGGATGCAGTACTCCGCCACGTCCTTCTCTATGCCCACGAGGAGGATATTCGGGTTTCTCTTCAGCATAAAGGAGAGCTTCAGGCCGTCGGGCTCGCCGGGGCAGGGAGAATCCTACCGCGAGAAGTTCACGTACAGTCTCAGGATAAGGGACAGGGTCTGGTGGGGATTTTACAGGCCCATCGCCAGGGCGTCGTTCTGGATGGCGAGACAGACCTCCAGGCTCCAGCGCGGCCGCATACAGATATACTTACTCTATTCGTTCATAACCCTGCTGGCGCTGCTGGTGCTCTCATGAACTCGCGATATTTTCCGGTATTGATAGAAGGGCTTCAGGTCGCCACCGTGCTTCTTGCCGCTCCGCTCCTTGCGGGATGGATAAGGATGCTCAGGTGCCGCGCCCAGGGCAGGAGGTCGGCCGGGATACTCCAGCCGTTCAGGGACCTGTCGAAACTTTTCATAAAAGATACCGTGCTTGCGGATAACGCCTCGTGGATATTCACCTCCGCCCCATACGTGGTCTTCGGGGCCACGGTGCTCGCCGGAGCCATAATCCCCATTATCTCGGTAGACCTGCCGCTTTCCGAGACCGCGGACGTCATCGCGCTCGTCGCCATCTTCGCCATCGCGCGGTTTTTCATGGCCCTTGCCGGGATGGACGTCGGCACGGCCTTCGGCGGCATGGGCGCGAGCAGGGAGATGATGGTGGCTTCCCTCGCGGAACCCGCCATGCTGATGTCCGTCTTCACGGTCTCGCTCGTCAGCCGCACCACGTCGCTTTCGCACATGGCGCACGCCGTCATGACCGGCCCGGTCGTGCTCAGGCCGTCGCTCGCGTTCGCGTTCGTGTCGTTCGTGCTCCTTGCGATAGCGGAGACCGGGAGGATACCGGTCGATAACCCGTCCACGCACCTCGAGCTTACGATGATCCACGAGGCGATGCTGCTCGAATACTCCGGCAGGCGCCTCGCCCTAATGGAATGGGCCTCGATGATGAAGCTCTTTCTTTTCACCTCGCTCGGCGTCGCGCTCTTTTTCCCATGGGGGATAGCCGGGAGGGATACGGTGTCGATGATACCGCTCGCGTTTCTTTCGCTCGCGATAAAGCTCGCGTTGACGGGGGTTTTCATAGTGGCCGTGGAGATAAGGCTCGCCAAGATGCGGGTCTTCAGGATACCCGAGTTTTTAGGCATGGCGTTCCTCCTTGCCACCCTGGGGATGCTTTCGTTCTTCATACTGGAGTAGATGTCATGACGACGAACCTTGCGGCCGAGATCAACGGCGTCCTTGCGGCGCTCATACTCCTCAGCTCCTTCGGCCTCCTCGTTCAGAGGCGGATGACGGGGCTTCTCCATATATTCGCCTGGCAGGGGTTTTTCCTTTCGCTGAGCACGGCGGTCGTGGGCTACACGGCGGGGCTCCATCACCTCTATATCTCCGCCGTCCTCACCCTTACGCTCAAGGTCTTCGCCCTTCCGTACATCCTTTACGTCCTCATACATAAGCTGAAGATACACAGGGAGGTCGAGGAGGTTGTGAACATCCCCACGACGATGCTCATAGGCATAGCGCTCGTCATATTCTCTTATCACCTTACCGCCCCCATCCGGGAGCTTTCGACTCTTGTCACGCGCTCGACGCTCGCCGTGGCGCTCGCAACGGTTTTGCTCGGCCTCCTCATGATGATAACGAGAAAGAAGGCGGTCACCCAGATAATCGGATTCCTCGCCCTCGAGAACGGGCTTTTCTTCGCGGCCACGAGCGCGACCTACGGCATGCCCCTCGTGGTGGAGCTTGGCGTGGCGCTCGACATCCTCATAGCGGCCTTCATATTCGGCATATTCTTCTTCCAGATACGCACGACCTTCGACAGCCTCGATCTGAAGCAATTGGAAAAGCTCAAGGAGGAAGATTTTTAGTGAAGCCGGGCTTTATGGACAGGAGACTCGAATGTCCCTTCTGATGCTTTTAGGGGTCAGCCTCGTATCCGCCCTTGCGCTTGCCTTCGTGGGCGACCGCAAGCGCGCCGCCGAGATAAACATCCTCGGCTCGGCCGCGACGTTCGCCGCAAGCGTATTCCTTGCTGTACGGGTCTACCAGCACGGGCCCATAGTAGCCGGGAATAACTTCTTTTTCGTCGATGCGCTCAACGTTTACCTCGCGGTCGTCACCGCCTTCGTTTCGATGACGACCGCCGTCTTCAGCCGCAGGTACATGAGGCATGAGCGCGAGAACGGCAGGGTGGGAAGGGCGGGCATGAGGTTCTACCACGCCATGTTCCAGCTCTTCATATTCGCCATGCTTCTTGCGCTCCTTACGAATAACGTGGGGGTGCTCTGGATATCCATGGAACTCGCCACCCTCTCCACCGTGCTTCTCGTTTCCCTCTACAGGACGCCCTCCGCGGTCGAGGCGGCGTGGAAGTACTTCATACTCTGCGGGGTCGGCATAGCGCAGGCGCTTTTCGGCACGGTCCTTCTCTATTTCGCCGCCGAGCGCGTCTTCGGCGAGGGGTCTGCCGGGCTCCTGTGGACCAACCTCAGCCAGTCGGTCGGAAGCCTCGAGCCTACGGTCTTAACCCTCGCCTTCGTTTTCTTCATGGTGGGATACGGCACGAAGGTCGGGCTTGTGCCGCTTCATAACTGGCTTCCCGACGCGCACAGCGAGGGGCCGACGCCCATATCCGCCGTCCTTTCCGGGCTCCTCCTTAACGTCGCGCTCTACGCGCTCCTCCGGTGCAAGGTGCTTGTTGACGGAGCGACGGGGAGCCACAGGGCGGGCCATATAATGATGGCCTTCGGCCTCGTCTCCATCCTCGTCTCCGCCTTTTCGCTCCTCCGCCAGAAGGACATAAAAAGGATGTTCGCGTACTCTTCCATAGAGCACATGGGCATAGCGACCTTCGCCTTCGGCCTCGGAGGGCCTGTCGCGACCTTCGGGGGGCTGCTGCATATGCTGGTGCACTCGCTTACGAAGTCCTCGATCTTTTTTACCGCCGGGCACGCCTCTCAGATGCACGATACCCAGGAGATGTCCGGGATAAGGGGGCTTATACGCGGCAATCCGCTTGCCGGATGGGGCCTCATGCTCGGCTGCATCGCCATAGCCGGGATGCCGCCTTTCGGCGTCTTTACGAGCGAGTTCCTCATACTGACGGCCTTGATAAAGAACGCCCCGCTCCTCACGCCAGTTTTCCTCCTCGGCATCGGCGTCGCGTTCGCGGCCCTCTTCGGCAAGGTAATGCCCATGGCCTTCGGCCCGGCCCCGGAGAACCAGAGGAGGCTGAAGCTCTCGCATTTCCCGGTAATAGCCCACATGGCGCTCGTGCTCGTCATAGGGCTCTATCTGCCCGGCTTCCTGAGCGCGTGGTTCCATATGGCGGTGGAGCTTTTGAAATGAGAAAGATTCTCGACATGATCCCCGGCCTCAAGCCGGACGATTCGCAAAGCGGGGCCGGGGCTTATGTCGTCCCCAGGGATGGATTCGCCGCCGCCGCGAAGGCGCTCAAGGACGAAGGCGCGAGGCTTGCGGCGGAGTGGGCGTCCGACGACACCCCCTTCGCGGAGGGCTTCAGCGTATATGCGGCCTACGCCTCACGGAACGGCTATCTGATAATAAGGTCGAAGCTGCCGGCCGCAGACCCGTCATTCCCGAGCCTGGCAAGGAAATTCACGGCGGCGAGGAGGTTCGAGCGGCAGATACACAGCCTTATGGGCATTACGCCGCTCGGCAACCCGGACCTCCGCCCCTGGATAAAGCACGAGGACTGGCCCGCGGACGCCTACCCCCTGAGGAAGACCTTTGACGCCGGGCAAAGCCTGCCGCGCGTGGAAGGGAGTTACGGGTGGGCGCGGGCCGAAGGGGAAGGCGTATACGAGATAGCCGTCGGCCCTGTTCACGCCGGCGTCATCGAGCCGGGGCACTTCAGGTTTCAGTCCGTGGGCGAGGACATCATAAACCTTGAGACGCGTTTCGGATACGTCCACAAGGGCATAGAAAAGAGGTTCGAGGAGCTTTCATGGACGGACGCGGCGCGTCTGGCTGGGAGGGTGTCAGGGGACTCGACCGCCGCACACACGCTCGCGTACTGCCGGGCGGTGGAGTCCATGGCCGGGGTCGCCGTCCCTGAAAGGGCGCACTGGATGCGCGGCCTCATGGTCGAGATGGAGAGGCTCGCGAACCACCTCAACGACATCGGCGCCATCAGCAACGACACCGCCTTTTCATTCCTGCTCCATCAGTTTTCGATACTGAGGGAAAAGGTCTTGAGGGTATGCGCAAAGGTCTTCGGCCACAGGCTCATGATGGATAAGATAATGCCCGGCGGCGTAAACGTCGATCCGGGAGATAAGGCCGCAAAGGCCATTCTCGAAACGATCGAGAACGTTGCCGTTGAGTTTGAAAGGCTCGTAAGGATATATGAAGAGAACCCCTCCGTTGAGGACAGGGTCTACGGCACGGGCGTCCTCACCGCGGAGGCGGCGGCCGAGATAGGGGCGGTGGGGTTCGTCGCAAGGTCGAGCGGCCTCGCGCTCGACTGCCGCGCGGACTCCCCCTTCCCGCCCTACGACGGCATAAGCCCCAGGATAATCGTGCTCAATTCCGGCGATGTCCACGCCCGCGCGTGGATAAGGATAGAGGAGGCGAGGGAATCCATGAGGCTCATAAGGGAGATTCTCGAAGGCATGCCCGCCGGGCCGGTCTCGACCCCTTTGAGCGGCGTCTTCAAGGCCGGAAGCTCCGGCTTTTCGGCGGTCGAGGGATGGAGGGGAGAGATAATCTACTGGGTCCAGGCAGGCCCTGACGGACTCATCAACCGCTGCATGGCAAGAGACCCGTCGAGCGTCAACTGGCTTTCAATAGAGCGGGCCATCAAGGGGAACATAGTCCCGGACTTCCCGCTCTGCAACAAGAGCTTCAACCAGTCCTATTCCGGGAATGACCTGTAAAGGGGAGTTATGCTGAGGATACTCCATCAGATACTGAGAACCGGGGTCGTAACCGAGCCGCTTCCCCCTGCCGAGGAATCGAGGATAACGGTGGCCGGGGCGA
>JAKAIQ010000155.1 GCA_021825035.1 Deltaproteobacteria bacterium
CGCCCACGCGCAGGACCTCGGAGACGCCGGGTTGAAAAGGTCCAAGTTGAGCTACAGGCCCTGCGGCTTTATTAAAAAATACCGCGTAGCAGGCCCGGGGATGATTCATGGAGTTTAACTCAGCCATAGTCGTAACCGTATTCGCTGTTGTTATTGCGTTGCTGATTTGGGACAGGACAAACCGGGCGGTGGTAACGCTTATGGGAGCGTCCGTCCTCGTGTTGCTCGTTGTCTTAGACCAGAACGCAGCCATATCCGCGATAGATTTCAATACGATCGGCCTCATAGTATCCATGTCGGCCGTGGTCGCCGTTTGCAGAAAAAGCGGGATGTTCCATTACCTCGCCGTAAAATCAGCCAAGCTTGCTGACGGCAACCTCTGGAGGATACTCGCGTTGGGGTTTGCAAGGTTCACGATCCTCGCTTTTCACATGATGCTCATGTCGATAGCCGTCTCGACGATATATATGTATTTGAGGTATTTTTTGGTATAATGCTTTACGAGAGCGATTTGAAGCGATTGTTCAGTGGAGATCCGGAGGGCCTGTGATAGCCGCCAATATAATGACGACGCGGGTGCGTACGCTTACGCCCGGCTCGACTCTTTCGGACGCCATAAGACTCGCCGCAGAAGCTCCGGCCCTGATACCTGTTGTCGGCGAAGACAACAGGGTTCTTGGCGTTATAAGGCCGCGAGCGCTGTTAAGGGACGCGCTTCCAGAGCGAAATCCGCCAGACGCGAATTCGTCGCTCTTTATAAAGGGCCTTGAACGCCTGAGGACGCAATCGATAGATAAGCCCATTTACGGAGGATATTCGAGCGTTTTGCCTCATGCCCGTTTGTCCGACATAGCCGCGATATTCGCAAATAGCGTCGCCCCGGAGTGCGTGCTGGTCGTCGATGACCGCGAAAGGCTTCTCGGCATTATTTCACCGTGTGACATATTAAAAAGACTTCTGGAATACCTGGAAAAGTGAGAAAAGAAGATACCGTAGGGATTTACGTTCATATACCTTTCTGCGCCAGCAAGTGTCCTTACTGCGACTTTAAATCTATAGTAACCTCCGACGTGTCTGAAAAAGAATACGTGGAGTCGGTCCTCAGGGAACTTTCTTTTACGGTAGAGAGAGAGAGCATGATGGGGCTTCCTTTGGAGTCGGTCTACATAGGCGGAGGCACTCCATCTTTATTTTCACCATCGTCGATAGGCCGCCTTGTCGAATCTTTCAGAAAGGCATTTCAGGCCGATGATGAATGCGAGATCACGATAGAGGTGAATCCGGATTCGGCCGACCCGCTTAAGCTCTCCGGGTTCAGGGCTGCCGGCGTCAACCGTATAAGCATAGGGGTTCAATCCCTTGACGACAGGGAGCTTAAAGCCCTTGGAAGGGCGCATACCGCGGAGAAGGCCGTGGAGGCTTTTTATGCCGCAAGAGCCGCCGGATTCGATAACATCGGGATTGACCTTATCTTCGGGATCCCGGGCCAGAAACCTCATAGGTGGCGTGATACCTTATTAAGGGCGCTGGCCCTCAGGCCCGAGCATATCTCCATCTATGGCCTTACGATCGAGGAAGGCACGCCTTTCGCGAGCGCCTATAAGAACAGGAAATATGGAGCCTCCGAATCGCTTCCGGAGGAGAGCGAAGAGGTTGAAATGTATTCTTCCGCGGTCGAACTTCTCACGGAAGGCGGATGGAGGCATTACGAGATTTCCAATTTTGGCCTGCCGGGCCACTTTAGCGTGCATAACAGAAGATACTGGCATGGCAAGGATTATATCGGCCTCGGCGCCGCGGCTCATTCATATCTGTCATATCCGGGGTGGGGCAGGCGCTGGTGGAACGAGCCGATGCCCTCGAAATATGTAGAAGATATAAAGCGAAGCGGGGAGGCAAAGATCGGCCGGGAATCGCTTGAAAAGGACGAGGCAATGGAAGAGAGCCTTCTGCTCGGGTTAAGGATGATCGAAGAAGGGATAAACGGCGCTGCTTTTATGGACAGATTCGGCGTATATCCAAGAGAAGTCTTTAAAAAACATGCCGGACTTGAAAGAGACGGTTTTCTGCGCATAGACGGAGAAGACATCTTTCTTGCGCCGGGTGGGGTGCTGCTTGCCGATGAGATTTTGGCGATAGCGAGTAGCCCTTGACAATATTTTAGACCATTGGTATCTTTAAAATTGCCGGAAAAAAACACCCAGGTTTCTTAAAATATGAATATTTTCCCCGAACGCGTAAAAGAAATATTAAGGGCCGTTGTGGAGGATTACATATTTACGGCTGAGCCGGTAAGCTCCAAAGCCATCGCGTCGAGGTATGGCCTCCGCGTCAGTTCTGCCACGGTCCGTAATATCATGGCCAGACTCGAGAACGAGGGTTTTCTGGCGCAGCCGCACACGTCGGCCGGAAGAGTCCCTACGGACAGGGGGTTCCGTTTTTATGTCGATAGTCTCCTTGAGCTTGAGGAACCCGGAAAATGCGACAAGGACATTCTTACGAGGAGCTGTGAAAAGCAGCAGACCGTGGAGGATATCTTTACGCAGACGACAAAGGAGCTTTCGAGGCTGACGAGCTGCGCCGGATTGATGTTTATTCCAAGGAAAGATAATTTCATAATCAGACATATAAGCTTTATCCCGATAGACCGTACGAACCTCATGGTGATCCTGGTCTCCAATCAGGGGGCTGCTCGGACAAAGCTCATTAAGATTGACATGGAGATGAGCAGGATCGACTTCGACAGGGTCTCGAGCTACCTTAATTCGGTGGCCGTCGGGTTGACCATGGCCGGATTGAGGGCTCGAATCGTCGAAGAGATGAATAATGAAAAGAACCAGTACGATGAGCTTCTTAAGAAGGCGCTTTCCCTCGGCGGTATGGTATTCCAATGCACAAGGGGCCCCGATGAGAATAGTCTCTACGTTGAAGGTAAGCTCAACATACTCGACCAGCCGGAGTTCCGCGACGATTTTGAAAGGATGAAGAAGCTTTTCGCGGCCTTTGAGCAGAAAGGGCTCCTGGTCAAGGTGCTCGATAAGAGCATGGAGGAAAACGGCATCCACATCTTCCTCGGTTCCGAATGCATGATTGAGGAATTCGAAGGCCTGAGCTTTGTAACGGCTCCATACGGCTCATACGGGGAAATTTACGGCACGCTCGGCGTAGTCGGGCCCGTCAGGATGAATTACTCGAGGATAGTCCCTCTGGTCGATTATACCGCAAGCCTTCTGAGCAAGGTTCTTTAGACTCTGCAGCTTGATTGATGCGGACGTTGACTGTCGGCGTTTTCGTCGAGGATGATTCCAATCTTCTCAGGGGCGAACCCTCCCGCGCCGCGCGGCGCGGCTTTGCTTCTAAATGTTTTTGATGCTCTGGCGGCTGCCGTGGCAAATTAAAATTCAAATGGTGAATGATATGAAAGAGAACGAAAGCATGACAAATCCGGAAGAAGAGACGGTTGAGGGAAGGGGAACCATTCAAGAGATTCCGGAAGAGGAAATAATTCGTCTGCAGTCCGAGCTTGATTTGAAGACAAAAGAGGCCGAAGAGAATTACGCAAAATTTTTGAGATCATGCGCTGATCTGGAGAACTACAAGAAAAGGGTTGAGAAGGAAAAGGCCGATATAAGGGACTTCGCCAACGAAAAGCTGATCGCGGAGGTGCTTTCCGTCATGGATAATTTCGAAAGGGCCCTTGAGCACGCCGAGGAAAAGAACCTGGATTCCCTCAGGCAGGGGATGAAGCTCACCGCAGACCAGATGTTCTCGATGTTGAAGAAGCACGGGCTTCAGGAGATTAAATCCGTTGGTGAGAAGTTCGACCCCGCGGTACACCACGCCATAAGCCATGAGGAACGTGATGGGGCGTCGGCAGGCACGGTGCTGAAGGAATTCCAGAAGGGATATTTTCTCCGCGGCCGGCTGCTCCGGCCCGCGATGGTGGCGGTTGCCAAGGAGAAATAGAAGAGGCGGTGTTCGATCTCTACGGTGAGCGTCGATTTCCACGGTGAGCGTCGATTTCCACCACTGAGCCTTTCCGTTCGATCCGTCGCTTAATCATTGCAAAAAAAGATAAGGCGGTTTTTTTGTTATGGACCAGAAGGACTATTACAGGATACTCGGGATCGAGCGAGGGGCCAGCGACGAGGAAGTAAAAAGGGCCTATAGAAAGCTTGCCCAGGAGCTCCATCCGGATAAGCATCCGGGTAATAAGGAGATGGAAGAGAAGTTCAAGGTCATTAACGAGGCCTACGACGTCCTTAAAGACTCTGAAAAAAGGGCGCAGTACGACCGTTTCGGTTATGTCGGCACTTCGCCGGGAGGTTACCGGGAGGCGAACTTCGGCGCCGACTTCCAGGATCTTTTCAGCGAGGTCTTTTCGGATTTTTTCGGCGCCGGGAGAAGACATGCCGCTCCCGAGCGGGGGGCAGATTTAAGATATGACCTCGAGATCGCCTTCGAGGAGGCTGCCTTCGGGGCGGATAAGACCATAAGCATCCCGAAGACGTCTTACTGCTCGGCCTGCGGAGGCTCCGGCGCCAGACAAGGAACATCCCCGACAGCCTGCCAGACATGCAAGGGCACTGGACAGGTAAGGTATCAGCAGGGCTTTTTCAGCATATCGAGACCATGCTCCGTTTGCCGCGGCGCGGGCACTGTCATAAAAGACCCGTGCGGCGACTGCAGGGGGGCCGGGACAGTCCGGGTCACCAAGGCTATAACGGTTAAGATACCGCCGGGCGTGGATGTCGGTTCAAGGCTTCGCATCCAGGGTGAGGGAGAGCCCGGTGAAAGGGGCGGTAGACCGGGAGACCTCTACATATTCTTAAGCGTATCGCCGCATCCTCTTTTCAGGAGAGAAAACGATGACGTCGTCATCGAGGTCCCTATCAGTTTTCCCCAGGCTTCCCTCGGCGCCGAGATAGAGGTTCCCACCATCGACGGGCGGGTAAAGCTCAAGGTCCCTCCCGGCATTCAGTCCGGCAAGATGCTTCGCATCAAGGGTAAGGGCATAGCATCGCTTCAGACCGGCAGGCGTGGAGACGCGCAGGTTGTTATAAAGGTCGAGACACCTTCGAAACTTAACAAGAGGCAAAGGGAACTTTTGGAAGAATTTGCGAGCATAAGCGGGGAAGACACCACGCCGCAAAGAAAAAATTTTTTCTCCAAGGTAAAGGAAATGTTCGAATGAAGAAGCTGCTGACTGCCTTTCTGGTTCTTTTTCTGGCTTCTTCGGCCTCGTACGGAGGCCTGTTCTCCTCGCCGAAAAATGACGAGCTCATGAGGATATTCGAGACCCTCGATTCCAGGGGGCCTGATGCCGGCACGGTTGAAGAACTCGAGAATTATGTCGAAAGAAACCCGCGCGGCGATTCGGTGGATGAGGCTCTTTTGAGGCTGGGACGCATTTATGCCGCCAGAAAGAATTTCGATAGAGCGGAAAAGGCCT
>JAKAIQ010000156.1 GCA_021825035.1 Deltaproteobacteria bacterium
TGCTTAAACAGGAGCTAATGGGCAGCGTTCAATCGAAGATCGGATATATCCTCTCCAGAGGTGCTTTCAAAAAACTCAAGAAAAAGCTCGATTATTCCGAGTACGGCGGCGCGCCGCTTCTCGGTATCGAAGGCAGTTGCATAATAAGTCACGGCAGTTCATCTCCCAAAGCGATTAAGAACGCTATTCTCAGAGCATACGAGTTCTCCAGAGATAGGGTTAACGCCCACGTTATGGAAGAGATAGAGAAGACTGGCAACCTTGGCAGGGCCGGACGCGGACACGACGCCGCTTCGGGAGGATAACAGTGGTCAGGTCCAGAATATCCGGCACAGGTTCCTTTGTGCCTAAGATGGTAGTCACCAACAATGATCTTGATCGCATGTTCGATACATCCGACGGCTGGATATCGTCAAGGACCGGCATAAGGGAGAGACGGGTCTCCGTAAGCGAAACAACCGCAGTCATGGCCGCAAAGGCCGCCAGGAACGCCCTTAAATCCGCAAAGGTCTCGCCAAAGGAAATAGACCTCGTCATAGTAGGCACGGTCACGCCTGAGATGACATTTCCATCGACTGCCTGCTTAGTCCAATCTGAACTCGGCATAAGAAGCGGTTCCGCGGCCTTCGATGTCTCGGCGGCCTGCTCCGGATTTCTGTATGCCATTGACGCGGCTGACAAGTACATAAGGGCCGGGTCGGCCAAAAAAGCGCTCGTCATCGGGGTTGACCGGTTTTCAAGGATTATCGACTGGAATGACAGGAGCACCTGCGTTCTTTTCGGTGACGGAGCCGGGGCCGTCGTCCTCACGGCGGAGGAAGGGCACAGGGGCATACTTTTAAGCGATATCCACTCTGACGGCCGCCACTGGGACATGCTATTCGCCCCTGGTTCGATACAGCCGTGTCATTTCGAAGAGAAGGCCTTTAACGATTATTACGTTAAGATGAACGGCAACGAGACCTTCAAGCTTGCCGTTAGAACCATGGGAAAGGCGATAACGGATGCTGTCGGAGGCGCGGGTTTGACCACCAGGGATATCGCGCTTCTTATACCCCATCAGGCGAATATAAGGATAATAAACGCCACGCAGGAACGCTTGAAACTTCCGCCGGAGAGGGTCTTTACCAACATTGAAAAGTACGGCAACACCTCGGCAGGCTCGATTCCTCTTGCCCTTGACGAGGCCGTGAGAGCCGGACGTGTCAAAGACGATGATATCGTGGTGCTGGTGTCCTTCGGGGGCGGACTCACCTGGGGGGCTGCGGTCATAAGGTGGTAAGCAGATGAAAAAAATCGCCTTTGTATTCCCGGGACAGGGTTCCCAGTGCATCGGGATGGGAAAGAGTTTTTATGATCGTTCCAAGGCGGCGAGACTGGCCTATGAAGAGGCGAACGATTCGCTGGGCTATGATATAAGAAGGCTTTCGTTCGCGGGCCCTCAGGAGGAACTCGACCGCACCGAGTACGCTCAGCCCGCGCTTCTTACCGCAAGCATTGCCGCGATGAGAGTTTTAAGAGAGAATACCGACATTAGACCTTCCTGTCTTGCCGGGCATAGCCTTGGAGAATATACGGCTCTTGTAGTTTCAGGGGCGCTTGCCTTTGGCGAAACGGTAAAACTCGTCAACCAGAGGGGCAAATTTATGCAGGAAAGCGTACCTGAGGGCGTCGGTAAGATGTGCGCCGTGCTCGGCTTGAGCGTTGATGATGTTTTCGAGGTTTGCAGAAGGGCATCCGGCGATGACGGCGTCGTAGTGCCGGCCAACATAAACAGTCCCGAGCAGATAGTAATTTCAGGCCACAGCGCCGCGGTTGAGCGCGCCGCGTTGATTGCAAAGGAAAGAGGGGCGAAAAGGGTCATACCTTTACAGGTAAGCGTGCCATCTCATTCGCCTTTGATGGCAAGGGCCGCTGAATTGCTTAGGACGGAACTGTATAAGATTGCATTCAAAAGCATGAGCGTCCCTGTCATTACAAACGTGGAAGCGTCGGAAGCCGCTCCTTCAAGATTGAAGGAACTCTTGACGTTGCAACTTACAAGCCCCGTGAGATGGGTTGATACGATAAGAAGCATTAAGACCGGCGGCGTAAGAGACATATTCGAGATAGGTCCGGGTAAGGTGCTAAGCGGCCTTACAAAGCGGATAGAGAAAGAAATGAATCCGCATAACGTAAGTGAGATGTGCGACATTGAAAAGGCAATGGGCGCGTTGAACGCACCTTGAGAAAACTGTAAGGAGGATAATCATGCAGCTATCAGGAAGAATAGCGCTTATAACCGGGGCCGGCCAGGGCATTGGGAAGGCCATAGCGTTAAATCTCGCTTCATACGGAGCAGATGTGGCCGTTGTGGATGTAAATCTCGAGAACGCTGAGCAGACCGCGAAAGAGGCCCGGACCATGGGACGCAAGGCCCTTGCCCTCAAGGTTGACGTTTCAAACCTGAAAGAGACCGAAGAGATGGCCGAGAAGGTCTTCAAGGAACTCGAAGGCATACATATACTCGTAAATAACGCCGGCATAACGAAAGACGGTCTTATCCTGCGCATGACGGAAGACGACTGGGACAGGGTGATAGACGTTAACCTCAAAGGCGCGTTCAACTGCACGAAGTCCATCCTGAAATATATGAGCAAGATGCGCTGGGGCCGAATCGTGAATATAGCTTCGGTAGTCGGAGTCATGGGCAACGCGGGGCAGGCCAACTACGCGGCGAGCAAGGCCGGGCTCATCGGGCTTACCAAGAGTATAGCCCGGGAATTCGCCGGCAGGAACATCACATGCAACGCCGTCGCACCGGGGTTTATAGAGACGGCGATGACGAATGCGCTCACCGACAAGATAAAGGAAGACCTCCTGAAACAGATACCGCTTGGCAGGTTCGGAGGACCCAATGATGTCGCCATGGGCGTGCTTTTCCTTGCCTCGAATGCGTCAAGCTACATAACCGGCCAGGTGCTTAATATAAACGGCGGGATGGTCATGTAGGCCGGAAAATGGAGTTTATAAAAATTGACAATGCAGTGCGTAGGTGTTATACAACCATTTTGAAAATTTTAACTTGAGGAGGAATGAAAATGTCGTCTACAATAGAGAATAAGGTTAAAAAGATCATAATAGACCAGCTTGATGTGACGGAAGACGAGGTGACTCCGCAGGCCTCTTTTGTGGAGGACCTTGGGGCTGATTCGCTGGATACGGTCGAGATGGTGATGGCGTTCGAAGAGGAGTTTTCCATAGAGATACCTGATGAAGACGCCGAAAAGATAAAGACCGTAAAAGACGCGATCGATTACATACAGAAAAAGGCCGCAAAATAAGTTCTCGTTCAGGAGCGTGATTTGAGACGCAGGGCAAGGGCGATTTTTTTATCGCCGCTTACCCGGCATTTCAGGCCTGGGAAAAAGATAAGCTATGAGAAGAGTGGTTGTAACAGGCGTGGGAATAATATGTCCTCTCGGTTCGGGAGTCGACAGGGCATGGGGCGCAGCGAAGGAGGGAAAAAGCGGGATAAGAGCCATTACGAGGTTCGATGCGTCTAATTTTCCGGTCCGAATCGCCGGTGAAGTGCCTGACTTCGATCCTGCCGACGCGGTAGAGAAAAAAGAATTGAAGAAGATGGACCTCTTCATTCAATATGCCACGACCGCGAGCCTCATGGCGCTCAAGGATTCCGGGTACGTTATAACCGAGGAGAACGCGGAGCGCGCCGGGGTGTACATAGGGGCCGGGATAGGCGGACTTCCTGCGATTGAGCACTGGCATCATGTGCTCATCGAGAAAGGCCCCGATAGGATTACGCCCTTTTTTATACCGATGGTGATCATAAATCTCGCCTCGGGCCAGGTGTCTATAAAAACAGGGGCAAAGGGCCCCAACAGTTGTGCCGTTACCGCATGCGCCACCGGCACCCATTCCATAGGCGATGCCTTCAGGCTCATTCAAACCGGCGCCGCCGATGTAATGCTGGCCGGCGGGACCGAGTCTACCATTACACCTCTTTGCATTGCGGGCTTTAATGCAATGAAGGCGCTTTCTACCAGGAATAATGATCCTCAAAGGGCAAGCCGTCCATTTGATAAGAACAGGGATGGTTTTGTCGTCGGCGAGGGCGCGGGCGTAGTTTTCCTTGAAGAGCTTGAATCGGCCAAAAAGAGGGGTGCTGCCATATATGCCGAACTCGCGGGCTATGGCATGAATGCCGATGCGTACCATATGACCACGCCTTCGCCGGACGGCGTCGGCGCGGCGCGTTGTATAAAGCTTGCCATGCAAAATGCAGGAATCAACCCCGAAGATATAGGTTACATAAATGCCCACGGGACTTCCACATATTATAACGACCTTTACGAGACCATGGCCATAAAGAAGGTCTTCGGAGGCCATGCGGAAAAACTTGCGATAAGCTCCACGAAAAGCATGACCGGGCATCTTCTCGGCGCCGCCGGGGGGATAGAAGCCGTATTCACGGCGCTTTCGATAAGAGATGGGGTCATCCCGCCTACTATAAACTATGATACGCCTGACACCGGTTGCGACCTCGATTATGTGCCAAATACCGCAAGGGAATTGAAAGTCCGGGCGGCTATTTCAAATTCTTTCGGTTTTGGCGGGACAAATGCCGTGCTTGTCCTTAAAAGATTCGAAGGTTAGTCCGCTTATATCTGCCTTTCAGATCTCCGGATTCCAAACCGTTAAAAATGGATGCCGCCGCATTTAAAAGATTGCCTTAGAAAAGCCGTTATTAAAAGAGGTTTATTTTGGAAAAAATAGCTATCGCAAGCGATCATGCCGGAAGGGAAGTCAAGGACGATCTCGCGGAATTTCTAAAGGAACTTGGGTATGACGTTATCGACATGGGGGTGAACGGTGACTCGTCGGTCGATTATCCGGATTACGGGTCTCCGGTTGCCGAGCGAGTTTCAGACGGGCGAATACACCGGGCGGTGCTCCTTTGCGGGACCGGCATAGGCATGAGCATCCTTGCGAACAAATACAAGAACGTGAGGGCCGCGCTCGTAAGCGACGTGTATTCGGCAAGGATGGCCAGGGAACACAATGACGCCAATATCCTCGTAATAGGCGGGAGGATCGTTGGAAAAGGGTTGGCCAGGGAGCTTGTCAAGGAGTGGCTTGACGCTAAATTTCTGGGAGGCAGGCATCAGAGAAGTCTTGATAAGATAAGAGTCGTAGAAGAGAAAATGAACCAAAAAGGGGGCGGATATAATGACGTCACTGAAAAGACTTGATCCCGAGGTTTACGACGCCATAAGGCTTGAGACCGAACGGCAGGAATACAAGCTGGAACTCATAGCCTCTGAAAACCTCGTAAGTGAATCTGTCCTTGAAGCCGCCGGCAGCGTTATGACGAACAAGTACGCCGAAGGGTATCCCGGCAGGCGCTACTACGGCGGGTGCGAATACGTCGATATCGTCGAAAGG
>JAKAIQ010000157.1 GCA_021825035.1 Deltaproteobacteria bacterium
CATAGTCCACCTGAAGATTGGACAGGAGCGCCCCAGGGAGGAGCTTACAGCCCTTCTGCACGACCTCGGCTACTCCCGGATGTCGATGGTCGAGGAAAGGGGCGAGATGAGCATACGGGGCGGCATACTTGACATATTCCCGCCGATGTTCCCGTCGCCTTTGAGGGTCGAGTTCTTCGGAGACGAGATAGAATCCATAAGGATGTTCGACCTGTCCACGCAGAGGTCGATTAAAGAGATCGAGGAGGCCCGGATACTGCCGGCAAAGGAGACGGCCTTCAAAAAGGGGGCCGGGCCGTCGTCCGCGCCCGATGCGAGAGACCGTCTGACCGAGCGCGCCGACGCCCTCGGCCTGCCGGGAGACGTCCTGGAAGGCCTGTCCGAAAGGCTCAGGGACGGCAGGCTTTCAGGCATGGACATGCTTTTGCCCCTCTTCCACGAAAGGCTCGATACCCTGTTCGACTACCTCGACGACAACGCGGTCGTCTCGATAATAGACCCGGATTCCACGTATTCGGCCCTTGAAGCCTTCGATTCCGAGATAATGGCCGCGGAAGAAAGGCTTATTGCCGGGAAACGGTTTTTCGTCGAGCCGCGGTCGCTATACGCGTTTTCCGGGGATGTCAGGTCGGCCATCGGCAAATACCCGGTCATCGGCATTGAGCCGCTTAAAAGCTCTCCCAACGTCATCCCCTCCGAGTCGAACCTGACGCTAAAACAGGCCATGGAGCTGAGGAAAAAAGGCCGTCTCGAAGCTGCCGGTGAAAATGCGCCGCAAGAGCAATCTCCGCCGGACGGGCGGACGGGAATGGCTTCCATGCTTCCAGGGGATTCCGCGCGACAGGCCGGGGAGAGCCTCCGGCCCGTCGCCGAGACAGGGGTTTCTCTCCTTAAGCCCCTTGCGTCCTTCGTGGCCGAAAGGCTCGCCGACGGCGAGAGGGTCTATTTGACCGCTCACAACAGGGGGCAGGCCGAAAGGACGAGGGAACTGCTCGAAGGCTACGGGCTCAGGCCCGGCGTGTTAAAAGGCCGGGACATACTCGAAAGGACTGGAAGCGAATTCGCGATAGCGGTCGGGTCCGTCGGAACCGGGTTCAGGCTCCCCTCTCTCTCGCTCGTCATAATATCCGAGGAGGAGGTCTTCGGGGAGAGGGTGAAGAGGCGCGCCCCTCCCTCCAAGAGGCTCGACGCCTTCCTCACCCAGCTTGACGACCTGTCGGCCGGGGACGCGGTAGTCCATGCCCAGCACGGCATAGGGCTCTACCGGGGCATTCAGAGGCTTTCCATCGACGGGGTCGAAAGCGACTTTCTTCTCCTCGAGTACAGGGGAGGGGACAGGCTCTACCTCCCTGTCCGGAGGATGGACCTTGTAAGCAAGTACCACGGCATCGAGGGTAAAACGCCGGAGATAGACAAGCTCGGCGGGGCGAACTGGGAGCGCACCAAGAAGCGCGTGAAGCACGCGGTCGAGAAGCTCGCCGTAGAGCTTTTGAAGCTCTACGCCGAAAGGCAGGTCGCCGAGGGGTTCGCCTTCTCGAAACCCGACAGCCTTTTCCGCGAGTTCGAGGCAGGCTTCGAGTTCGAGGAGACGCCGGACCAGGCCAGGGCGATAAAGGAATGCCTTCACGACATGGAGGAGCCGAGGCCGATGGACAGGCTCGTATGCGGGGACGTCGGCTACGGAAAGACCGAGGTCGCCATAAGGGCCGCCTTCAAGGCGGTTCTCGACAAGAAACAGGTCGCCGTTCTCGTACCTACGACCGTCCTCGCCCAGCAGCACTTCAGCACATTCTCCAGGAGGCTCGCCCCGTACCCGGTAGTCGTCGAGGTCCTTAGCAGGTTCAAGTCCAGAAATGAGCAGAAGGATATCGTCGAAAGGCTCAAGAAGGGCGGGGTCGACATAATAATAGGCACGCACAGGCTCCTTCAGAGGGATATAGAGTTCAAAGACCTCGGCCTCATAGTCATAGACGAGGAGCACAGGTTCGGGGTGGCGCACAAGGAAAAGCTCAAGCAGATGAGAAAGAGGGTGGACGTGCTGACGCTCACGGCCACCCCGATACCGAGGACGCTGCACATGTCTCTCGCCTCGGTCAGGGAATTGAGCATAATAAACACGCCGCCCGAGGACAGGCTGGCCATAAAGACGAACATGATAAGGTTCGACGAACCGCTCATAGCCGAGGCCATAGAAAGGGAGATCAACAGGGGCGGGCAGGTCTTCTTCGTCCATAACAGGGTCCAGTCCATCGGCGCGGCCGAAGAGACCTTGAGAAGGATCGTCCCCCACGCGAGGGTCGCCGTCGCCCACGGGCAGATGGACGAGCGCGAGCTGGAGAAAAAGATGCTCGGCTTCGTGAACAGGGACTACGACATACTCCTTTCGACGGCCATAATAGAATCCGGCCTCGACATACCTTCAGCCAATACCATCATCATAGACAGGGCCGACAGGTTCGGCCTCGCCGAGCTCTATCAGCTCCGCGGCAGGGTGGGGAGAAGCAAGCACCGCGCTTACGCGTATTTCATCCTGCCGGACGGGGAGCTCACCGGGGACGCGAGAAGGCGGCTTGAGGTCATACAGGAGCTGTGCGACCCCGGCTCCGGCTTCAAGATCGCGACATACGACCTCGAGATAAGGGGCGCAGGCGAGCTCCTCGGGAGCGCGCAGTCCGGCAATATAGCGGAGGTCGGTTTCGACATGTACGCGCAGCTCCTTGAAGAGGCGGTCAGGGAGATGAAGGGCGGCAAGGTCGAGGAAGAGGCGGAGCCGGAGGTAAACCTCAAGGTCTCCCAGTATATCCCGGAAGACTACATGCCGGAGGCCCGCCAGAGGCTCGGGATCTACAAGAGGCTCGCATCCGTATCGAGCGGGGACGATATCGTATCCATTGCCGAGGAGCTGGAAGACCGGTACGGCGTGATCCCCCCCCTCGTCGATAACCTCATAAAGACCATGAGGCTCAAGCTCGCCCTCAAGGACCTTCACGCAAGAGAGCTGGTGCAGAAAGGGACAAGGCTGTACCTCGCCCTGAGCGGGGCCGGGGATGGCGGCGCGATAATACGGCGCGCTATGGAGATGGCAAAAAAGGAGCCGAAACATTACAGGATAACCCCGGAGCATTTCATAGTGTACATGGGCGCCGAGGCCGACCCCTTCGAGGAAGCGAGATATGTGTTGAAAGCCCTTCTTGAGGGATGATATATTGAAAGACGTTCGCGCGACTCCGCATGAAAGTCGCCTTCCCGGCGCGCGCCCATCGGCCCCGGAAGAACGCCTGCGCGCGGATGCGCGCGGTAATCGAAAATGTCCGCGTGACAGTATCCAACGAACACGTAAACGTCCGGAGAATCCGCAGTGAAGCATTTTAGTCCGTTCAGTGGCCGCCGGTTTGGTCTTGCGGCAGCCGCATTAGCCGTTATTATGGCGATAGCCGCGCTTTCTTACGCCGAGATCGTCGACAGGATCGTGGCGATAATAAACGACAGCATCATTACCCTCTCCGAGCTCAACGCCGCCACTGCCCTTGCCATCGAGAAAACCGGCGGGGACAAGAACGACGCCGCGGCGATGGACGACATGAGGAAGAAGGTGCTTGACAACCTCATCGAGCAGAAGCTCGTGAAGCAGGCCTCGGACAAGGCCGGGATAGACGTGAGCGAGAAGGAGATAGACAACGCAGTCGAGGATATAAAGAAACAGAACAACATGACGCAGGACGCGCTCCTCCTGGTTCTCGCGAGGAACGGCCTGACATACAAGGAGTACAGGGAGCAACTCAAAGAGCAGATACGCCAGGTCAAGTTCATGAACAAGGAATTCCGCTCCAAGATAGCCATAGATCCGGAAGACGTGGAGGATTTTTACCGCCAGCACAGCGACGATTTCCTCACCCCGGCCTCCTACAGAATAAACATGATCTTCGTGCCGAACGGCGATAAGGACATCTACGCCCGGAAGCTAAAGGCGGTCGAGGACGGGCTTTCGCAGAAGCTTGACTTCAAGCAGCTCGCCCGCGAGTACTCCGAGGGGCCGATGGCCTCAAGCGGCGGGGACATGGGGTATCTCAAGTTGAGCGAGATCGACAAGGCCATCCACGATGCTGTGCTGAAGCTGAAGCCCGGCGAGGTGAGCGCCCCCATACCGGCTGCGAACGGCACGTATCTCGTCCAGCTTAACGACATCAAGCCGCCGGAGCAAAAGCCTTTTGATGAGGTCAAAGACCTTGTCCAGGACATGCTCTTCAAAAAGATTATGGATGAAAGGTTCAACTTCTGGCTTAACAGGGTTAAAAAATACGCACACGTTGAGATAAGGCTTTAAGGCACGCAATGCTTGCCCCTCTCGCCTCCCTGGCCTTACGTCCGCGGGGAAACCAATGAAAAACACCAGGCCCGTAATTGCCGTAACCATGGGCGACCCGACAGGCGTCGGGCCGGAGATAATATTAAAGGCCCTCGCCGACAGACGCTTGAGGCGCGTTGCCGTCCCCCTTGTAATAGGGGACGCCGGGCTCCTCCGTTTTTTGGCCAAAAGGCTCGGCCTGAAGGCCCCTCTCGACAGGGAACTGAAAGGTAGCTCCAGCCTCGACGTCGGGCGGCTGAAGCCGGGCGCACCGGCAGGCGAGTCTTCAAGGGCCATGATCGGCTACGTCGAGGAGGCCGTCCGCATGGCCGTCGAAGGGACGGCGGACGCCATCGTGACCGCCCCCATAAGCAAGGAGGCGGCGAAGATGGCAGGCTTCAAATTTCCGGGGCATACGGAATTCATCGCCAGCCTCACGAAGACGAAAGACTTCCGCATGATGCTCGGCGGCAAGGACCTCAAAGTGATCCTCGTTACCATCCACGAGCCGTTGAGGAAGGTCCCCGGCCTTGTGACCCTTGATAACGTCTTCAAGACCATAAAGATAACCGACGCCGCTTTCAGGGGTTTCGGCTTCAAGAGGCCGAGGATCGCGGTAGCCGGCCTCAACCCTCACGCCGGTGAATCAGGGATGTTCGGGGACGAGGAGGAAAGGATAATCGGGCCTGCCGTCAGGAAGGCCCGGAGGCTCGGCATAAACGCCGTTGGGCCTCTGCCGCCCGATACGGTCTTTTACAGGGCGGCGAGGAAAAAAGAGTTCGACTGCGTGGTGTGCATGTACCATGACCAGGGCCTGGGGCCCCTGAAGCTCATCCATTTCGAGGACGGTATCAACGCTACGCTCGGCCTGCCGATAATCAGGACGTCGGTCGATCATGGCACGGCCTATGACATAGCATGGAAGGGGATCGCAAGCCACGAAAGCCTCATGTCGGCTATCGTGATGGCCGCGGAGATGGTCAGGGGCAGTAAGAGGGCGTAAACGGATCATCGGCGGGCCTTTTCAATCTCCCGCCCATTCATGAACATGGACAGGATAATCATAAGAGGCGCGAGGGAGCACAACCTCAAATCCATA
>JAKAIQ010000158.1 GCA_021825035.1 Deltaproteobacteria bacterium
CGATCCGCATCCTCCAATATGGCGGCTTCCCTCCCGGAGTCATCCGCTTCGCTACTCATTGCAGGCATTCCCTTTATAGAGGCGTTGGCTCCGGGAGCAGGCTTCTCAGCACTGCCTCCGGCGTTTGGCCTATCATCGACCGGACTTACGTCAAAGCCTCTGTTGCCTTTCATAACGAAATACGGCGCGCCGCATTTTACGCAGTTTATCCTTGTGCCTTTTTCCCAGTCGAGCACCGTTTCTGCGGGTATCCACAGCCTGAAGCCGGTTTTACAACCAGCGCAGTGCACTTCTATAGACTCTTTTTTTATGGTCATTATATTCTCTTTTCAAGCCCTGAGACAGGACAGGCTCTTCAGACTATTTGAAACCGGGAGAAGATGAAAGCCCTGATCCGAAGCCATCTCCAATGACACATGACGACTTTTCGGCTTTCCTGTCAAAGATGACACACGTGAGTTTACCACTATCAAAACGGGGGTGTCAATAATTCCTGCCGCATCGACGCATTAAGCCCTTTGCGCATGAAGATCCATGTAAAGGCAGGCTATCATGTATACGCACGCAGCGGGCTGGTTCTCAAGTTAAAACCATGCCTGAAGCTATCCTAACGAGGCTTCGCCGACGTAGCCTCGTCAATCCATTCGAGATACTCCGCAGAGCCTTGTTCCACATTTAACGCTATTATCTCCGGCATCTCATAGCCGTGGAGTTCCTTGATGCGAGCCTTAAGCCTTTCAAAAAGCCCGGCCCTCGTCTTGTAGATCGACAATGCCTCTTCGTCGTCATGGAGTTTGCCTTTCCAGGAGTATATTGACCTGACTCCGCGGACTATGTTCACGCACGCGGCAAGGCCTTCTTCGATCACGGGCTTCGCTATGCGCGCCGCCTCATCCTCGCATGAAGCTGTGGAAAACACGACGACATGCCCCTCTTTCATTCACTTAACCTCCTCAAGGCTTTTCGGTGACGTTCGATTTAATCAAAAGAACGCTCGCAACCGTATTCTACGAATATCGACAATCTTTACCTCTATCCTCTGCCGAGCAAACTCGACAGGTCGCTCAGCATCTTTTCCCTGTGCGTTCCCGCCCAGTAAACACGTCTACACAACGGACAGCGCATGAATTTTTTCTGGGTATCGTGCACATAAGCGGGCACTTTGTCTTCCACATCCTCCGCCGAGGACTCTTCAAGCAAGGCGTTGCACCTAATACACCGACTTAGAAACATTTCGTATCCTATTGGAAATACGGCGGATATCTCCCTTAATTGCTCCCCTACAAAAGCGCTTTTAATAAAAATATATCTTCCCCTTATCACGCGCCGCCGTATGAGAAGCGTATCCCTCGTAAGTATTATCCGACCTTCCTCCATCGCCCTCTCAACAAGGCGGGAGTCGTCTATATCCTTCTCATATTCCACGTCAAAGCCGATAGTCCTCATCCATCTGGCGAGCTTTCCGAGCATCGAGTCTGCAAAGAACCTGGGCTCACCGCCTTCTCCCGGAATAGCGTGACGATCCTTCATGAAGATATCAGATTTGGCGTGACATATTCTTTATAAACTATTATTACAAATGATAAAATATGTAGATTAGCCGAAAAAGACACCGGCGGTCCTGAAAAGCTCCATGTCAACGGTCTTTGTCTTGCCCGTGGCCTCTTCAAGAGAAACGTCCACAATCCTGTTCCCCTGTAGAGCAACCATGCGGCCGAACCTGCCCTCGCTAATGAGTTCCGCCGCCCTTACGCCAAGGCGCGTCGCAAGAACCCTGTCAAAAGCAGTGGGCGAGCCGCCGCGCTGGAGGTGGCCCAACACCACGTGCCTTGACTCGTGATTAGTCCTTTTTTCTATCTCCCTTGCGAGAAATTCACCTACGCCCCCCAGCCTCACATGTCCGAAGGCATCGAGTTCCCCGTTCTGAGTAATCATATTTCCTTCTTTCGGAACCGCACCTTCCGCTGCGACGATCAGGCTGAAAAGCGTACCCGCTTCACTTCTTCTATTTACGCATGCGCACACCTCGTCGATATCAAAAGGCTTCTCAGGGATCAGTATCGCGTCCGCCCCTCCGGCCATGCCTCCATAAACGGCTATCCACCCTGCGTGTCTGCCCATTACCTCCACTACCATGACCCTGTGATGAGACTCCGCGGTGGAACGAAGCCTGTCCATCGATTCAGTCACGACGTTTATGGCGGTATCGAAACCAAAGGTGAAATCAGTGGCCGACAGGTCGTTATCTATGGTCTTGGGAACGCCTACCGTCTTTATCCCCATGGAGAAGAGTTTAGCTGCGACCCCAAGTGTATCATCCCCGCCGATACACACCAGGGAGTCGAGATCAAGCGCCTTGATATTTTTCATCAGGCTGTCGGTATCGGCGCGCGATTTCAAAGGATTCGTTCTCGAGGTGCCGAGCATGGTGCCTCCGGCCTGTAGAATCCCCAATACAGCCTCGGCGTCGAGTTTTATGGTTGAGCGGTTTAACAGCCCCTTCCAGCCGTCTTTTATGCCCGTAAACCCGTGACCTAACTGAGTGCCTCTTTTAACCACAGCCCTTATGACCGCGTTAAGACCCGGACAATCACCGCCTCCGGTAAGTATACCTACGTTCATCGTCACCCCCCCGATTTTACTGCGGTCCATGGCCGCAGGCTCAATCCATGACGGCAAGAGGAAGTTTAACCGTGAAAGTGGAGCCTCTCCCCTCATCGCTTTCAACCTCTATGTACCCGCCGTGCGAATCCACTATCTCCTTGCAAATGCTGAGGCCCAATCCGGCGCCGCCCACTTCCCTGGACCGGGCCTTATCGACCCTGTAGAACCTATCGAATATGTAAGGCAGATCGCTCCTTGCGATGCCTATCCCGGAGTCGCGCACCCTGAATACCGCCATGCCGTCTTCGGTATCGAGATAAAGACCGACAGCCCCCCCGCGAGGGGTATACTTGAGAGCGTTATCTATAAGGTTAAAGAAAAGCTGGCTCAGCCTTACCTGGTTTCCGGGTACGCTGGCAGGCCTATTCTTCAGGATATCAATGCTGACGCCCCTGTCAAGAGCCAGCCTCCTTAACAGCTCGACCCTTTCGGAGAGCACCCTGTCAAGCTCGACTATTTCTTTCGGGGCGGACTCTTTCTCAACGTCCATCTTTGCCAGGTCGAGAAGGTTCCTTACGATATAGCTCATCCTGTCGATCTCTTCAAGGGCGCTCGCGATAACCTCTTTCATGTATTCGTTGTCCCTGGACCGGAGCGCTATCTCCATTTCACCCCTGAGAATGGTAAGCGGGGTCTTGAGCTCATGGGAGGCGTCCGCCGTAAACTGCTTTATCTGCTGGAAGGACTTTTCCAGCCTTTCGATCATCTCGTTTATCGTGGATGCAAGCCTGCCTATTTCGTCGGGCACCGAGACGTTTATTCTTTCATTGAGATTCTCCGCGCCTATCCTTCTGGCCGTATTGGTTATCTCGGCCACAGGCGCGAGCGCCTTGCGCGCAAGAAACCATCCGACCGCCGACGCTATAATGGCCGAAGCGGCGATCCACAGGGTAAAGATGTATGCGAGCGAATGGAATATCGCCTCCATCCCTTCGAGTGAGGAGGCGACCTGGACTATGGCGACATGGCCTTTTCCCTTCAGTATTATCGGCTTTGTCACCATCCTTACCGGGTATCTTCCAAGCGTGCGCACCACCTCGAAGGTGGTCTTCCCCTTCAAGGCGTTTATGTAGGTATCCCTGGAAATGGGCAGCGTGAAGTTCTCCAAATTTGAAGACCTGGCAACAAGATTCCCCTTCTGGTCGAGGATCTGGATATAGTTTCCGGCAGTCCTGATGCCGAAGAACCTCTCCAATATTATGTCAAAGTCCTGCGGCAGGAAAAGCTGTCCTGAGGGCCTTATGACGGTATGAACCATCATGTTCGCAACAGAGCTTATCTGTCCGTCCATGCGGTACATGAATATCCTGAAAAGGGAATAGGAAAAGGCCGCGCCAAACGACAGAAGGCTTACGGTAAGGAGCGACACGTACCAGAATGTGAGCCTTGTTCGGATGGAAAATCTCATTGCGTGGGTCTTCTCAGCGGAGGATCACTCGCCGAGCTGTCTTAGCTTGCCGAGGGATTTTATGATTATCTCTTTTCGTCTTATATCGAGTATGCCGTCTTCCTTGAAGCTTTTGAGCAGTCTTATGGAAGTCTCCTGGGTTATGCCGAGAAGCTCGGCTATCTCAAGACGCGAAAGCGTAAGGTTGAGCTTCACGCCTCCGTCGGATTTGACGCCGTACTCGTTGGCAAGAGTAAAAAGGAGATGTGCGAGCTTCTCCCTGGCGTTCAACAGCCCAAGGTTGCCGATCCTCTCATAGGCATGATTAAGCTCCTCGCCCATGGCGAGTATGAGTTTTTTAGCAACGCTCGGCTCTTTCTCCAATATCTGAAAGAATATGTTCTTGTCGATATAACAGAGCTCGCACTCCTCCATGGCCACAGCGGTGTTCTTGTAGACCCTGCCGTCGTAAAAGACCTCGAAGCCAAGCAGATCTCCGGGTTTGAGTATCTTTATGATCTGCTCCTTGCCCTGGCTTGACGACCTGAGGATCTTCACCCTCCCTGTGCGGATGATGTAGAGCCCGCCGCACTCGTCGCCTTCCATGAATATGACCTCTCTCTTACGGTGCGACGAGATGACTACGACGTCCTTGAAGGCGTCGAGCTGCCTTGCATTAAGGCCGGTGAATAGCGCGTTTTCCTTTATATGGCAGTGGCAGAGCGAGCATATCGACTCTTTATCCATTATGATGGTCATTGTATTTTCACCCTCATACTATTATAAAACATTCCGGGGCAAAAAACACCCTAAAATCAACCTCCCCGCGGCAAGCCGCGAGGCATCAAAAACCGCCATATGGAAGTCGCGCCGCAAGCGGCCTGGAATTATCCCCGAAAAGATTAAAGGCGGGTCCGGGCCTCCTGTCGCTTCCCGCCCCTGAAAGTTTGGCGAATGGGAAATCTGCGCGATAAGGTACGACGGCAAGACTTACGTCGCTTATCGTCGTTATGTGCCTTCCGAGGCTTACGACGCCGCCGTACGAGAGTGGAAGGCCTGTCTTCCAATCCACGGCCTGGAGCTTTATAAGGACCCTGTGAGGATCGCCTACGGTCCTGACAGCGTCCCTGACCATCTTATCGATGAGCACCCTGACGTCAGCCTGTTTTTTCCCGAGTTCCTCTTCCATCTGCCTGCGGTAGGCCATAATGGAAAAATAATCGAAACCGGCCTCGAAGGAGGCCTCGAGGTTCTGGGAAAGCCACGCAAGGGCGCAGGCCGGATTTGTCAGGTTTTCATACATGAGATTTATGGCGAACCTTGCGTTGGGCCTCTTCTTTTTTACAGCTTTCCGTAGCCTGTCGGCGA
>JAKAIQ010000159.1 GCA_021825035.1 Deltaproteobacteria bacterium
TTATATATGAAGGTTTTCGATACCCCGCGGCTTGACGCGGGGAGGTTCATCGGAGCCCGGCCGTTTACGAACGCCCGTAAGACTCGGTGCCGCGACAGGGCAGGGATCATCCGTCCAGCACGTCTCTTACCTTCTTCAAGAACTCGAGCGGCACGAACGGCTTTACCGTAAAATTCAATCCCTCGTCGAGAATGCCGCTCTTATGAATGATGTCTTCGCTGTAGCCGCTCATGAAAATCGTCTTTATGCCGGGATTCAAGGCATTTATCTCATCATAGGCCTCCCTGCCGTTTTTCCCCGGCATTATCGCGTCGAAGATGAGGAGCCTGACGCTCCGGTTGTTCAGAACGAACTTTTCCACGGCATCATTCCCATCCGCGGCCTCGATCACGTCATAGCCCGCATCCTCAAGAACGGCCCTCGTGAGGCCTCTCACCTCGGATTCATCCTCGGCGAGGAGGATAGTCTCGTTCCCGCCGGCTGCAGCCGGCGCGGAAAGGGCGGCCCCGGCCCTTTCGATCCGGGCCTCGACCGCCGGAACAAGAACGCTGAAAGCGGCGCCCCTGCCCGGAACGCTTCGCACGTCTATGTAGCCGTCATGCTGTTTTATTATCCTGTAGATTATCGAAAGCCCCAGCCCGGTGCCCTTTTCCCTGTCCTTGGTGGTGAAGAACGGCTCGAATATCCGTTTCCTCGTCTCCTCGTCGATGCCGACGCCCGTATCCGTTGCGGTTATGGCGGCGTATCTGCCGGGCTTCCCATAGCCGTGCGACCTTATGAACTCGTCATCGACGGTCACCGAGCCGGTTTCGATGGTGAATACCCCTCCCGCGGGCATGGCGTCCCGCGCGTTCGTGGCGAGGTTGAGGAGCACCTGCTCCATACGCCCGAAGTCCGCCATCGCGATCGTGCCGCCGTCCCCGATGATTGTCCTGAACTCTATCTTCTCCCCGAGGAGCCGCGCAAGGAGCTTCTCGACGCTCTGCACCACTTCGCTCAAGGCCACCGGCCTTACGTCGAGGGCCTGCTTTCTTCCGAACGCGAGCAGCCCCCTGGTGAGATTGGTCGCCTTTTCGGAGGCGGCGAGTATCTGATCGACCATGGGCTTGACATAGGCGTCTTTTTCCATCTTCATGGCTATGAGATAGCCGTTGCCTATTATCGCGGTAAGCAGGTTGTTGAAGTCATGCGCGATGCTTTCGGTAAGCTGCCCTATGGCCTCCATCTTTTGCATGTGTATGAGCTGTTCCTGCAATCTCGCGTTCTCTTCCTCGGCCGCCTTTTGCCTGGTCACGTCCCAGAATATCCCAAGAACGCCGGTTACGTCGCCGGATTCGTTCCTCACCGGCGCCTTCACTGTATGCACGAAACGCTCCGCGCCGTCCAGGACGTATTTGTCCTCGAAGTCCATCATCCTGCCGGACTTCATGACCTCTCCGTCGTCCGCCGTATACTTTACGGCGAGCGCCTCGGCATGGAAGTCGTAGTCCGTTTTCCCGGCTATGGCGTCCGGTTCGATATGCAGGTCGCGCGCGTAATTGGCGTTGCAGGATATATAGGTCGAATTCCTGTCTTTGAGGAACACCCTCTGGGGCAGGTTCTCCAGGAGCATCCGGTATTTGTTCTCGCTCTTTTTGAGGGATTCTTCCCGTTCCATCAGATTCGAGACCATCTTGTTGAAGCTCGTGGCGAATAGAGCGAACTCGTCATCCGCTCCGCCCGCCTCTATCCGCTCCGAGAGATGCCCTGCCGCTATCCTCCTCGACTTCGAGGCCGCCTCGATCATCCGGGCGGTAACGCCCTTCGATAGGACTCCGGCTACGGCTATCATGGAGACGATGCCGCCGTATATGAACGGAAGCGCCGTAAACGCGAGGTGATTCACCGGCGCGAGCATCTCTTTTTCCGAGAAGGAGACCACGATCGCCCAGTCCGGCTCCGTAACGTACGACGTCGCGCCGATTCTTTTTTCGCCGAGCATGTCAGTGTATTTCCCCGTCGCCTGCCTGTTGTCGAGCGCGCTTCTAACCATGGCCGAGCCGTTGTGCCTGCCTATGAGGCCGGGCATGCTCGAAGATATGACGGTCATGCTCCTGTCTACGATCGATACGCGCATGCCGTTCGCGTTTTTGAAGGCCGTTCGTCTGCCGCGGCTCTCCGTCGAGACGGCAAGGATATTGTCCACGGAAGAGGCCTTGAAAAGCACCGTAATGACGCCGATGAACTTTCCGTTTAAGAGGCTCGTCAGGGGCGCGGATACCGCGAAGTGGCGCGGGGCGTGGTGTTCCTCTATCGAAAACATGGTTGCGACGCTCTTTCCGGAGGCGAAGAATTCGGGCTCAAAGGATCCCTTTTCGAGCCTTTCGGCATTCGTGCCCGCCACAGGCCTTCCCGTGCGGTCGAATATGAAGATATCGAGGATATCGCTGTCGAGGGGTTTTTTATTCCTTGCGAGGTGTCCGTCGAGCCTGCGCGCCGCCCCGGCGTCATCGGGCCGCACGGCTATCTCTTCGAGGCGTTCCCTTATGAATCCGTCTGAGGAAAAGTCGCGGACCCTGTTCTTCTTTTGTTCTATAAGACCGAAGAGCCGGGACCTGACTCCGTCGGCCGCGACCTCGAGGGTCGTGTATACCTGGCCCCTCAGTATGTCCTTTCCCCTGGAATAGACGAGCAGGCTCACGAGCGCAAGCGGCACGATTACAAGGATGATGATCCAGCCAAGAAGCCTTTTGCCGAATTTGCCCATATCCGCGCGGCCATCACGGCTAAGAACCCGTCTTCCCGAAGCTCCCGCCCCCGGCCCGCCCCCATTAGGATTATAATAGGATTGCCGGATATCAACCGCGAGTCAATCGCTCTTCAGGACTATTTTATTGCCCTAAAAAGTCGATTTTTCAGTCGTCCAAACGTCTAAAATCGGCATGCTCGCGGGATGAGCGCCGGGTATTTTCGTGACGCTGGCGCGCCTTTCCGGCGAACGGCGGTAGAGACGGGTGTGAACAACGGCGGATTTCGACTATATGGGATCGTGGCCGAGCGCGCTTCGACGTCGATTAAATCCTGCGGGTCCGGGGGAGTTTTGCCGGCGTTGAAGGCAGCTTAGTGCGGGGTCGGCCCTACGGTTATCTGGACGAAGTCATCGGGCCTGATGAACTTCGAGAACGTAGACTTCACCTCGCCGGCCGTCATCTCCCTGTACCTTTTGGCGGCGCGGATCGGCTCGTCGAGCGGCAGGTCAGCGATGGAAAGGCTTAATAGCGTGCCCGCAATGCCGTCCGTGCTCGACTCCATGAGCGGCACACGGCGCAAAAGCAGGGTTTTCGCCTGGACGAGTTCCTCCGGAGAGACTTCAGCGGATTGCATGTCCCGGAGGTCCTTTATGGTGATGGCGCGCGCCCTGGAGACGTTTTTCGGATCGCAGGCGTAGACCACGGCGAATATCGACCTGGTCTTTCCGGCGTCAAGCACGGCGTTTACGGAATAAACAAGGCCCGTCTCTTCCCTGAGGTCGCGGTAGAGGCGGGTGGAGTAAAAGGCCCCGGCAAGGACGCTCCTGCCCACCTGCAAAGGGTAGTACTCCGGACTTTCACGCGTTATGTTTACGGTCTCGGCGAGCGTCACCCTGTCCTGCACCCTGCTCGCGTCCGGGACCACGCTCGATGCGGCCCTGTTGGGCGGCACCGGCGGCAGATCGGTCTTCGGCTTCGGGCCGGAAGACTTCCAGCCTCCGAAATGCCTTTCAATGACGTCCTTCGCCCTTTCAGGGGTGATCTTCCCTATGACGACTATCGTGGTCATGTCCGGACGGAAGGTGCTGGCGTAGTAGTCCAAAACGTCTTTCAGGCTGAGGGCCGAGACCGTCTTCGGGGTAGCCTCGCGAAGCTCAGGGTCTCCCTTTGGATAGAGCGAAGAGATGAGCGCGCGCCGGGCGAGATATGACGGGCTTTCGAGGGTGCCGGAAAGGGAGCCGGCGGTCTCCTCCCGCACTATCTGGAAGTCCTTGTTCCGGAGCGCCGGGTTCAGCTCGTTGTCGGCGAGGAGTTCGACGCCTCTGTCGAAGTAATCCGCCAGCACCTGCAGAGAAAAGCTCGTCCCGCCGGACTCCTGGGCTGCTATGTCGTCAAGCGCCTTCTGGAAAGCGACCCTGCCGAGCTTTTGCGTGCCGTAGGAGAAGAGCTGGTCGAGGATGCCTGCCTCGCCCTCCTTGCCCGGAGGCGCCTGCATATCGGGGTTCGTCTTGATCCGTCCGAAGACGCTTATGGTGTCGCTTATGGACTCCGGCTGGACTATGAGCCGGATCCCGTTGGGAAGCACGGTTACCTCCGGCTTTATCGTCGAGACCGGGAGCCGCGGCAGCCCGACCGCCTTTTGCGCCCATTCCGGAAGCTCCACGCCCTTTACCTTGGACGGCGTGAACGACTCGGCCCCGCCGAAGCTCGTCGTCGAAGTGGGCTTGCCGGAAGGCCTTGGCGTGAGGATGCCCACGACGGCCGTGGCGTTCACCAGATAGTCCCTGGCGACCCTGTTCACGTCATCCACGGTGACCTTTTTTATCTTCCTTAAGTCCTCCTCCGGCGAGCTTCTGCCCTCCACTGCGACAGCCTCGGACCAGATCGAGGCGAGTCCCTCGATCGAGTTCCTCGAGAACTCCATCTGCGCGGCCTCGCTCCTCTTCGCCGCTTCGACGAGGTCTGCGGGTATGCCGTCCCTGAGATAGCCGGCGACTATATCTTTTATTTTATTGGCGAGCGCCGTGCCGTCCCCGCCTTTCGGGTAGGCGGCCATGACGAAGCCGACCCCGCCCCTGGGGAATATCTCGGCGCCGAAGCTCGCGGACAGGGCCTTGCCCCGGGGCACGAGCGCGTAAATGTCGCCCCTCTGGCTGTTAAGGACGTCGGAGAGGATCTCTCCGGCCGCGTAATCCGGGCTGTCCATGCCCGGAAGCCTGTACGCCACGAACGCGAGCCCGTAGGAAAGGTCCGTCTCGAGCGAGATGGTGGACGCCTTGAGCGGAGAAAGGCTTACGGCCGGACGCGCCGGAAGCGCGCGCTCCGGGATATTCTCGAAAAGTTCCTTTACCTTCGAGAGCGTTTCGGCTGGATCGACGTCGCCGACTATGACAAGGATGGCGTTATTCGGGGCGTACCATTTTTCGTGGAATTCGCGGAGCATCTTGCCGGTCGTCATGTCGAACGACTTCTTCGTGCCGAGGCCGTCTCTTCTGTACGGGGTTCCGGCGAAGACCGCTTCACGCAGCCTCATGTTGAAGATGTACTCCGGGTTGGAGAGGTCCTGCGCGACCTCCTGTTCTATCGCGCCGCGCTCCTCGCTCCAGAGCTTCTCGGTCGAGGTCATGCCCCGCATGCGTATGGCCTCTATCCGAAGCGCCACTCCGAGGTCGTCGGACGGG
>JAKAIQ010000160.1 GCA_021825035.1 Deltaproteobacteria bacterium
AAAAAGGCGACCGGGGAGCGTAAACTCATAGAGAATTCCCTCGGCTGGCTTACGCTTCCGGAGGTCATGGACGCTCACAGGAACGAGATAACCGCCTTTGCCGCGGAGATAAAAAACTCCGGATACAGGGACGCGGTGCTCCTCGGCATGGGAGGCTCAAGCCTTGCGCCAATGGTTCTGAACGAGGTATTCGGCCGCAGGGATGGATACCCGGCGCTGACTGTCCTCGATTCAACCGACCCGGACGCGATAAAGGCGGTGAGCGCGAAGATAGACCCCTTGAAGACGCTCTTTATCGTGTCGAGCAAATCCGGCTCCACGATAGAGCCGCTATCCTTCTTTGAATATTTTTACGACAGGCTTTACAAACTTGCCGGGCAGGACGCCGGAAAAAACTTCGTTGCCATAACCGACCCCGGCACGCCGCTTGAGGGGTTCGCAAGGAAATACGGCTTCAGAAAGGTCTTCCTCAACCCCCACGACATAGGGGGCCGCTACTCCGCGCTATCTTATTTCGGCCTCGTGCCCGCGGCCATAGCCGGGATAGACATAGGAAGGCTCCTCTACCATGCCGCGTGCGTCTCGACCGCCACGCAACCATGCGTGCATCCGGCGGAAAACCCGGCAGTGAGCCTCGGCGCCGCGCTCGGCGCGCTCGCCGCCGGAGGCGTGGACAAGGTCACGTTCTTCCTTTCAAAGGAAGTGTCGAGCTTCGGCCTCTGGGTTGAGCAGCTTCTTGCGGAGAGCACCGGAAAGGAAGGCAAAGGGCTTGTTCCGATCGCCAACGAGCCTGCCGGGACGGTCGAATGCTACGGCGAGGACAGGGTCTTCGTCTACCTTGGTGTAGGCGGGCCGGATGAGCCGTATCTGAGCCTTATGAAGGCGCTCGAAGCGGCCGGACGTCCGGTAATATCGTTCCGTATCGACGACGTCCACGAGATAGGGGGGGAGTTCCTGAGGTGGGAGGTGGCCGTGGCGGCCGCCGGCTCGACCCTCGGCATAAACCCGTTCGATCAGCCGGACGTCGAGCTTTCAAAGAAAAACACGGTTTCGCGCCTCGCGAGCCTCAAAACGAAGGACGGGGGGCCGCTTCCCGGCGTTCTTCTCGAAGGGCCGGATTTCAAGGTCTCGTTCGGCAACGCGGCTTTCAAGAGGATGAAGAAGGCCGGGGGCATGGCCGATAGCGCCATTAAAAAGGCCTTGAGCGGCTTTATCGGCCTCGTCGGCGAGGGAGACTACATCGGCCTGCTCGCCTACTATAATCCATGGGATCGGAAGGTCGAGAACTCTCTCGCGGCGCTGAGGCCGCTTCTGAGGGATTCGACGAAGGCGGCCACGCAGTTCGGCTGGGGGCCGCGCTACCTCCACTCGACGGGCCAGCTTCACAAGGGCGGCGCGAACAAGGGGGTCTTTCTAATATTCGCTCATCGCTCAGCCGTTGAGGCCGACATCCCGTCGAGCAATTTCAGTTTCCCGGACCTCGAGCTCTGCCAGGCCTTCGGCGACATGGAAGCCCTCGACTCGAAAGACAGAAGGGTCGCGCTCTTTAATCTCCCGGACGCGGAGGCCGCGACCCTCGAAAAGGCGGTCAATCTCATCAGGGACGCCATCCTTCAGACGGCGACCGCCGTAAAATAACGGAGGATCGAATGGAAATAGGCATGGTCGGCCTTGGCCGGATGGGCCTCAACATGGCAAGGCGGCTCCTTGTGAACGGGCACGGCGTGGTCGCGTACAACAGAAGCCTCGACAAGACTAAAGAAGCCGAAAAGGAAGGCGCGCGCGCGGCCTACTCCCTGACCGAGCTTGCGGGGATGCTCCATCCTCCGAGGGTCGTATGGATAATGGTTCCGGCGGGCAAACCTGTTGACGATACCATAACCGAGATAAAGCCCGGCCTTTCCCCAGGCGATTACGTCGTGGACGGCGGAAATAGCTTTTACAGGGACGATATCCGCCGCGAAGAGGAGCTGAAAAAATCCGGCATAAACTACATCGACGCCGGGGTCAGCGGCGGCATCTGGGGCCTCAAGAACGGCTACTGCATAATGGCGGGCGGCGAAAAGAGGCACTTCGACTTCATCGAGCCCGCGCTCAAGTCCCTTACGGCCCCTGAGGGCTATCTCTACTGCGGCCCGGCAGGCTCCGGCCACTTCGTGAAAATGATACATAACGGGATAGAGTACGGGATGATGGAGGCGTACGGCGAGGGGTTCGAGCTGCTTAAATCCTCGCGCTACGGGGCGGGCCTCGACCTCGAACAGGTTGCCAGGCTCTGGAACAGGGGCAGCGTCGTAAGGTCATGGCTCCTTGAGCTTCTCGAAGACGCGTTCGCCGGGGACAGGGATCTCGAGGCCATAAGCGGATACGTCGAGGACTCCGGCGAGGGCAGGTGGACGGCCAGGGAGGCGATAGACCTCGGAGTGAGCGCGCCGGTCATAACGGAGTCGCTATTCAGGAGGTTCCGGTCGAGGCAGCCGGAGAGCTTCGCGGAGAAGGTGCTGGCCGCGCTCAGGCAGGAGTTCGGGGGGCACGCCGTTAAGCCGGAGAAAAAATGAGCCGCCCGGTTGCAGCCAAGGGAGCCGCGCCGCAAACAGACGTGAATCGACTGAAAAGATCAAATCCGTAAACGGGTTTTCATGGCCACGGAAGGGATAGAACTCGAAGAGGAAGAAAGGCATCGCGCCACGCTGGTGCGGGTGGGAGAGCTTGCGCCGGGCGGCGAGCCTTGCGTCGAGCTTTGCCCGCCGCCCTGCGCCATAGTCCTTTTCGGGGCGTCCGGCGACCTTGCCGCGAGAAAGCTCATGCCGTCTTTCTACAACCTGAGGAAAAGCGGCCTTTTGCCGGAGAACTTCTTCGTCATAGGCGCGTCGAGGCAGAAGCTTGACGACGAATCCTACAGAAACGCGATGGAAGCCGCCATAAGGTCGAACGCCCAATATGACGAAAAGGCGTGGAGCGATTTCAGGAAGCGGCTTTTCTACCGGACGCTCGTGCCCGACGCCAGGCCGTACGAAGACATAAAAGAGGCCCTCGCCGACAGGGAAAAGGAGTTTAAGACCGGGGGCAACAGGATATTCTACCTCGCCACCCCGCCCGCGGCATACCCGGGCATAATCGAAGCCCTCGGAGCCGCCGGGCTTTCGGAGGAAAAGCAGGGCTGGTCGCGCATAGTCATAGAAAAGCCCTACGGCAGGGACTCGGCGAGCGCGCATCAGCTGAACGAAGTCGTGCTTCGGAACTTCAGGGAGGATCAGGTCTACCGGATAGACCATTACCTCGGCAAGGATACCGTCCAGAATATCGTCATGTTCAGGTTCGCTAACGCCATCTTCGAGCCGATATGGAACAGGCGTTACATCGACCATGTCCAGATAACCGTCGCCGAGACCATGGGCATAGAAAAAAGGGCGGCGTATTACGAACAGGCCGGGGTGCTGAGGGACATGTTCCAGAACCACATGCTTCAGGTGCTCGCCCTCGTCGCCATGGAGCCTCCGTCCGTGTACGAGGCGAACCTGGTGAGGGACGAAAGGGTGAAGATACTAAGGGCGCTCAGGCCGCTCCCCCTGGAAAGCCTCTCCGAGTCGCTCGTCATAGGCCAATACGTCGAGGGAGAGGCCGGGAGCGAATGGGCGCCGGGCTACAGGGAGGAAGTGGGCGTTTCAAAGGATTCCACCGTGCCCACGTACGCGGCCATGAAGCTCTTCATCGACAACTGGAGATGGCAGGACGTGCCGTTCTACCTGCGCTCCGGGAAAAGGATGGCCGCGAAGTTCTCGCAGGTCTACATACAATTCAAAAGGGTGCCGCACCTGATGTTCAAGGGGACGCTCGACGCCGCGGGCATAATGCCCAACGCCCTCGTCCTGAAGATCCAGCCGGACGAGAAGGTGCAGATGCTCTTCCATGTGAAAAACCCCGGCTCCAGGGTGAGCCTGCGCGAGGTCGTCATGGACTTTTCATACACCGAAGGCTACAGGGGGGTCAAGCTCGACGCGTACGACAGGGTGCTCCTCGATTGCATGATAGGCGACAAGACGCTTTTCATAAGGCGCGACGGCGTGCGCTACAGCTGGGAATTCCTCACCCCGGCGCTCGACCTGCTCGAAAAAGGCGGCCCCGGCAGGAAGCGCCCGGAGCTGTTCATATACAGGGCCGGAAGCCCTGGGCCGACGGAGGCCGACAAGTTCATCCAGAAGGACGGCAGGCGGTGGCAAAATGATTGAGCCCGCCCGCGCGAGGAGCAGGCGGTGATACTCGCCGGAGACATAGGAGGGACGAAGACCTACCTCGGTCTCTTCAACGTCAAGGACGGCCGCCCGGAGCTAACGGGGTTCGGAGCCTTCAAGAACGCAGAATTCGGCGGCTATCTCGAAATAATAGAAAGGTTCCTCGAAAAGGAAGGCCGCTTGGCGGACATCGAGGCCGCCGCGTTCGGGGTTGCTGGCACGATCGAGGGCGGACGCTGCAGCATGACGAACATCCGGTGGGTCATCGACGCCGCCGAGATAAGCGCCAACTTCAGGATCCGAAAGGCCGGGCTGTTGAACGACCTGGCCGCCGCGGCCTGGGGCGTTGACCTGCTGTCGGCAAATGACCTTTTTACGCTGCAGAAGGGGAACGCGGGGCCGGGGAACGCGGCGGTCATAGCCGCCGGAACCGGCCTCGGCGAGTCGCTCTTATACTGGGACGGCGCATCGCACATACCCCTGCCTTCCGAGGCCGGACACGCGGACTTCGCTCCCCGCACGCGCATCGAGACCGAGCTTCTCGAATATCTATCCGGCGTTTACGGCCACGTTAGCTACGAGAGGGCGCTTTCGGGCCAGGGCATCGAGAACATCCACGCCTTTTTCAAAGATAGAAGCGGCTCGCAACGCCACGGAACTCCGCTGAAAAGGCCGCCCATAGAGGGAGCGGCGGCCATAACCGAGGAGGCGATGAACGGGACGGACGAGCCGTGCAGGAACGCGCTCGAACTCTTCATATCGCTCTACGGCGCGGAGTCCGGGAATCTCGCCCTGCGCGCCCTCGCCTCCGGCGGGGTGTACGTCGGCGGAGGCATCGCTATCAAGATATTGCCCGCGCTCAAAAAGGACGGCTCCTTCGTCGATTCGTTTTGCGGCAAGGGGCGGCTTCGCGGCTTTCTCTCGCGCGTGCCGGTGCATGTGATACTTAACGACAAGATCGGGCTTCTGGGCGCGGGACGCTATGCGGCCCGCATGCCGTGAAGGCCGGAGGCAACATGAAAAAATTCGTCTTCGAGAGTCCGGATGACCTCGGCAGGGCCGCCGCGCGGCTCTTTCTCAGGCTCGCCCTGGAAGAGACCGGCAGGAAAGGCCTTTTCACGGTGGCGCTTTCCGGCGGCAGCACGCC
>JAKAIQ010000161.1 GCA_021825035.1 Deltaproteobacteria bacterium
GACGAGCACGTCTATGCCCCATTCGTCCATCGGGAGGTCGAAGACCCCAACGCCCGTTATGCCGTCCACTATGAGCAGGCAGTCCCTGCCTTTCGTAAGGGCCGCAAGCTCCTTTACCGGGTGGGCAGCGGTGGTCGAGGTCTCGCTCGCCTGAACGAGGACGCCCCTGACGTGGGGCTTCGCGTCAAGCGCCTTTTTCCCCTCGGCCGGGTCGACGGCCTTGCCCCACTCGACGTTTATCCAGTTGACCTTGAGCCCGTAAGCCTCGGATATCTTGCCCCACCTCTCGCCGAACTTTCCGCCGTTCACTACGACGACCTCGTCGCCGGGCGAGAAGAGGTTCACTATGGAGCCTTCCATAGCGCCGGTGCCGGACGAGGCCAGGATGAGCACGTCCTCCTTCGTCTGGAACACGTATTTCAGAAGGTCGGCGGCATCCCGGAATATCGCGGAGAACTGCGGGGTTCTGTGATGTATCGCGGGCTGCGCCATTGCCAGAAGCGCGGCTTCGGGCACTGGCGTGGGGCCGGGCGCAAGAAGATATTTCTTTCTCATACCTTTGAGACTCCTCCTTTAGAAGAATTATGACAGAAGAATGTGAAATGCAGACGCATGGCTACGAACGTCCGGGCGCGCGGCGAACGCGCGCCATCGCGCCTGAAAAGGCGTGCCAGACTCTTAAAACTAACAAATGGAAGGGCGGCATGTCAAGGGAAAACGGGACTGAAGAAGGCCGGTGTTTCAGGCCTTTGGAACCGGGCGTCACGACATGTCGCCGAGCTCGTACTGAACGATCGAGACCGCCGCCAGAGCGGCGGTCTCGGCCCTTAAGACCCTTGGGCCGAGGCTTACGGCCGTAAAGCCTCGGCCTGCGGCCTTTGCGGCGTCTTCGGCCGAAAGCCCTCCCTCAGGCCCGGCAAGCATGACTACCCCGCCTGAAAGGGGCGGCAGGGGCGCTCTCAGGGCTTCTTTCACGGTTCTCGACCGCTCGCCCTCCCAGAAGAGGAGCTTGAGGCCGCCCTCGTGGAGGGAGAGCGCCTCGTCAAAGCCGGGGAAGGAGATGAGCGGAACGCGCGTCCTCCCGCACTGCTTGGCGGCCTCCACCGCGACCCTTCTCAGCCGCGCGAGCCTGTTGCCGGATCTCTCTTCGCGCAAGACCGGGATCGTCCTGCCGCTCGAGTAGAAATGCACCCCGCGCACGCCGAGCTCCGTCGCCTTCTGGACGATAAGCTCCGGCCTCGAGCCCTTTACGAGGCCCTGAACGAGCGTTATGCCGAGCGGGCTTTCCCCGGCGCCGAAGCTCCGGCCTTCCACCCTGATGATCGCGCAGTCCGCGCCCACGGATTCGATAATGCCCGTCAGCTCGAGCCCCCTGCCGTCGAAGGCCGCAGCAGGGCTTCCGGGCCTGAGCCTAAGGACCTTCTTGAGGTGCTTTAGCTCCTCGCCCGTCACGCGAACGGACGCGGAGCGCTCGTCCATATCCTCGATAAAAAATCTTCTCATGCCCTTCCGGCCTTCACGAGGACGATCGCGGCCCATTCTCCCGAAGTGTATGTCCGCAGGAGCCTCAGGCCGAGCGGCTCGTAAGCCCTCACGACCCCGTCCTCCTCGCCCTTCAATATCCCGGACAGTATCAGGCGCCCGTCTTTCGCCACGCGCTTGGCGATATGCCTTGAGAGCCGCGAAAGCTCGCCGGCGAGTATGTTCGAGACGACCACCGGATAGAGGCCCTTGAGTCTTTCGACGGGCGTGTTGCTGACGGAGATCCCGGCCCCGTTGCGCCGCGCGTTCGCCCGCGCCGTCCTGACGGCTACCGGGTCTATGTCCACGGCAACGACCTTCTTCACCCCGAGCCTGGCCGAGGCTATGGCGAGCACGCCGGAGCCCGTGCCGACGTCGAGGAGCCCCTTCGGGGCCGCCCCGTCGTCCTTAAGTATCCTCAGGATGGCTTTGAGGCACAGCTTCGTGGTCGGATGCGCGCCCGTGCCAAAGGCCATGCCGGGGTCTATCTCGACGACGGCCTCTCCGTCCGATATCTTTGCCCGCCCCCACGTGGGCTTTACGACGACGGAAGACCCCCGGCATGAGACTCGCATCGATCTCATGCCCTGCCTCCACTTCAAGGACCAGTCCTCTTCCGCGTACGGGCTGGAGGCCATGCGCCAGCCTATCTTTTTAAGGCTTTCTTTCAGCGCGGGGAGCGCGTGAAGGTCTTTTGCGGCGAGGTAGGCCGTGCAGGAGGCCGTCGACCGGCGGGGCGCTCCGACGGGTTCCGCCACCGAAAGGCTGTGCGCCGCGAGGACGACGGCCATGGCGCAACCGTCCTCTTCGAGGACGCCGGGGCAGCCGGAGGCGACGAGCAGGCAGGCCGCCTCGTCCTTGCGCTCCTCCGGCCCGCTGGCCCTTATCTCCATCCAGTCATTTCGCACGAAGGGTTTCAAGGGGGGCATGGGCAGGGGGAGATCCTCACGACCGCATGTTCACGTACTGGAGGTTCACGTCGAGGTCCTTTCCCTTGAGCGCCTGTATCACCTCCTGAAGCTCGTCTATCTTCTTGCCCGTGACCCTTATCTGGTCTTCCTGTATCTGGGCCTGCACCTTGACCTTCAGCTCCTTTATTATCTTCGTTATCTCTTTCGCCTTCTCGGAGGGTATGCCCTGGACTATCTTTATCGTCTGCCTTCTCAAGTCGCCGGAGGCGATCTCGACCTTGCCCAAATCGAGCGACTTGAGGGAGATGCCCCGCTTGACGAGCCTGGATTCGAGTATGTCTATGACGCTCCTCAGCTTGCCGTCGTCGTCCCCGGTGACGATGACCTCCTCTTTCTTGTCCCACTTTATCTCGCTTTTGGAGCCTTTGAAGTCATAGCGCTGCTGTATCTCCTTGACGGCCTGGTTCACGGCGTTGTCCACTTCCTGAAGATCGACCTTCGAGACTATGTCGAATGACGGCATGATATGTTCCCTCCCGTTTCCATTTTGTTTTCCGCGGCGCTTCCCGGCGTCACGGCCTTACCACGGCCGCCCCCTTCGGCGGGCTGAACTTGAAGAACGAGTCCCTGATGGGCGAGTTGAGCGATATGTTGCTGAAGCTCACCGTCGTCGTCCCGAAGTAATTCTCGGCTATCGTCCTTACGACGAGGAAGGTCTTCCTGTCAACCTCGATATAGAAATTCCTGAGGCTCTGCCCGGCCTGCCGGTTCTTCGGGGCGAGGCCCAGGCGGTAGACGTCCCCGGTCTCCCTCGCGAGGGTTACGTCGAACTCCTTCCTGATGTTGCCGATCCCGCCGAGAAAGTCCGTGGCAACGCCCTGCGTCTTGCCGGAGGGCCTTTCCATGACCTGGTTGAGGTCTTTCTGGAAGAACCAGATGGTCTTGCCGTCGCTTACGAGCTCGTCCCCGTCCGGCTTCCGGTAGACCCATTTCATCATGCCGGGCTTCTTGAAAAACACCCTGCCCGCGGACGCCGCAGCGGCGCTCCCCGCGCCGGACGTCTCCTGCGTGAAATCCGCCGACACGGTCGATATCGACTCGTATTCCTGCTGAAGCCTCGACACTATCCGGTCGAGGCTTGCCGCCGCAGACCGGGAGGCCGCTGTCGAGACGAAGACGGCGGACAGGGCCGCGACGCGGAGGAGGAGGTTTTTCAAAGACGTCTTTCTTTTCATGCGCCTGGCGTCCTCTCCTACTGTTTTTTGAGCACTTCCCTCGGCCTGCTCCCCTGCGCCGGGCCGACTATCCCTTCGTTTTCCATCTTTTCTATTATCCTCGCCGCGGTATTGTAACCTATCCTGAACCTCCTCTGGATGTAGGACGTCGATATCATATCGAGCCGCGCCGCCATCTCGACCGCCTCGTTGTACCTTTTCATGAACTCTTCGCCGAGGTCCTCTTCCCCGCCGTTTTCCGCGGCCTCAGCCTCTTCTATAATCGTTTCGTCATAAAGCGGGCTTCCCTGGCTTTTCCAGAACCCGGTGATCTTGCTTATCTCGGTCTCCGAGACGTAGACGCCGTGCACCCGCTGTAGCCTGGATGTCCCTGGCGGCAGAAACAGCATGTCACCTTCGCCGAGGAGCGTTTCGGCGCCGCCGGCGTCGATTATGGTCCTCGAGTCCGTCCTCGACGGCAGCTGGAAGGCTATGCGCGCCGGGAAGTTCGTCTTTATGAGGCCGGTGACCACGTCCACCGACGGCCTCTGGGTGGCGACGAGGAGGTGGATCCCGGCGGCCCTCGCCATCTGCGAGAGCCGCACGAGGCACTCCTCCACGTCCTTGCCGGACGTCATCATCAGGTCAGCGAGCTCGTCTATTATGACGACGATATACGGGAGCCTCTTTTGGCCGTCCCCGCCTTCCTCGTCCCCGACACGCTGGTTGTACTTCTCGATGTTCTTCGAGCCTTTCTCGGCCATGAGCCTGTATCGCCTGCCCATCTCCGTCACTATGCTCCGCAGCGCGCCGGCGGCCTTTTTCGGCTCGGTTATGACCGGGGTTATGAGGTGCGGTATGCCCTCGTATGCCGAGAGCTCGAGCATCTTCGGGTCCACCATGACAAACCGGACGTCCTCCGGGGTGGCCTTGAAGAGGATGCTGAGGATCATGGCGTTCACCGATACGCTTTTGCCCGTGCCCGTCGCGCCGGCCACGAGAAGGTGAGGCATGCGCGCGAGGTCGGCCACGTAAGGGTTGCCCGATATATCCTTTCCGAGCGCGAGGCTCAGGTTCGACCTGCTCCTGGCGAACGCCGGGCATTCGAGCATCTCTTTGAGGCGTATGAGGCTCCTCTTGCCGTTCGGCACCTCGATCCCGACGACCGACTTGCCGGGGATGGGCGCGACTATCCTTATGGACATGGCCTTCATCGCCAGCGCGAGATCGTCCGCGAGGCCGGTTATCCTGTTCACCTTGATGCCCGGGGCAGGCTCGAACTCGTACATCGTCACCACGGGCCCGGGTCTCACTTCGAGAACCCTCCCTTCTATCCCGAAGTCAAGGAGCTTTTTTTCGAGTATCCTCGAGTTCTCGATGAGGACGCCTTCGTCCATGACGTCTTCCTTCTCGGGGATCGGGTCGAGGAGAGAGAGCGGCGGCAATCTGAAGCTGCCGGCCGGGCTTGTGAACTCAAGCTCCTCTTTTTTGTCCTCCTCCTCGGTGGAGCGCCTTTTTTTGTTGTGTATGCGCGGGGCTATTATGGCGGGCTGTCTTTTGCCCTTTTCCCCGGCGGGCTTCCCCGGGGTCTCTTCCGCGCCGCCCGGCCCGTCATCATCTTCTTCTACTACTACTTCTGCTTCCTCTTCGTCTTCGTCTTCGTCCTTTTCCTCATGGGCTTCTTCGGCCCCTGCC
>JAKAIQ010000162.1 GCA_021825035.1 Deltaproteobacteria bacterium
GTCAGTAAGATTTCGGGATACCGCGCCGCAAGTCCAATCCCATCTCAGAGGTTCTTTCGCCGGCGAGTCCGCTCAAACGGTCGTTGGCCTTGGAGGCCCTTTCACTCGCCGCTTGGCCGCCATATCGCACGGACGCCAATAAAACCTTGAAATAAAGTCGATTACAGGATATATTCTCCGTCGAATCCAGTTTGCCCTTGCCGGCAAGGGGCTCAACCGCATTGAAAATACTCGCACAGTAAAAATCCTAAGTCAAGGGAGTTTTTAATGAAATTCTTTATCGATACGGCCAATATCGACGAGATCAGGACGGCGGATGAATGGGGCTTGATCGACGGCGTCACGACCAACCCGTCGCTCGTCGCGAAGGAAAAAAAGCCCTTCAAAAAGCTCGTCGGGGAGATATGCTCCATAATAGACGGCCCGGTCAGCGCCGAGGCCGTTAGCCACGACGCCAACGGCCTTATAGCCGAGGCAAGGGAACTGTCCAAAATCCACAGGAACATTGTCGTAAAAGTGCCCATGACCCTCGAAGGCCTCAAGGCCGTAAAAACCGTATCAAAGGAAGGGATACGGACGAACGTAACGCTCGTCTTCTCCCCTGTTCAGGCGCTCATGGCCGCGAAGGCCGGGGCCACGTACGTAAGCCCCTTTGTGGGAAGGCTTGACGACATCTCGCAGACGGGCATGGACATGGTGGATCAGATACTCGAAATATTCGGGAACTACGGCTTCGGGACAGAGGTCATAGTGGCGTCCGTAAGGAATCCGGTTCATGTCCTTGAAAGCGCCCTTATGGGCGCGCACGTCGCCACCATACCCTTCAAGGTGCTTGAACAGCTCTCCAGACACCCGCTTACGGACGTAGGCATAGACAGGTTCCTTAAAGATTGGGAAAAAGTCCCGAAGTAGCTCGCGCGGAAGAACCTCTCCGGAGGGCCTCCGTGGACCGGCCTTGCGGACTTCATTTGCCGTTGCCTCATCTCCGCCTTCCCTTATACGTGAATCATCTTTCCACGAGGAGAGAAAGCCATGATAACCCATGTGGTCTTGTTCAGGCTAAAGGACAGAACGCCGCCGTCGATCGAGAAGGCGAAGGCGGCTCTCGCTCAGCTGAAGGGGAAGGTCCCGTCGCTGAGGGATCTTGAGGTCGGAAGCGACCTTGTCCGCTCCGAAAGGTCGTACGACATAGCGCTTGTGGCGAGATTCGACGATCTGGCAGGTCTCGACGCCTACCGGCAGCACCCCGCTCATCTGGAGGCCGTCAAGTACATCGCCGGGGTGAAAGATGACGACGCGGCGGTCGATTATGAGATAAGATAGGGGCATGAGACAACCCAATGAACCTGTCCGCGGCTTGCCGCCGGGTATCCAGAACCTTCCCCTCCCCTGGCCGGAGGGGATAAGAGGGGAGGGCGAAATCTCTTCACCCCTCCCAACCTCCCCCATAAAGGGGGAGGAATAAAAACAGGCGAAGCAGGCTTCGAGGAATCCAACCCGTAGAGATTAAAATGAAAGGTTTTAAAGGATTAAATGGACGAAACGCAAAGTAAGATAATAAGCTTCATGACAGAGGCCGGAAAGCCCTTTTCCTTCAAGGAACTCGCCCGGACATTCCAGGTAAGAAGGGAGGACAAGGGCGGGTTCAAGGGGCTTTTAAATGAACTCGTGAAGGACGGCTCCCTTATAAAGATAAGGGGCGGACGTTACGGCATCCCCTCCAAGATGAACCTCGTGGCCGGCGAACTGACGGCCCACCCCGACGGTTACGGGTTCGTAAGGCCGGAGGAAGGAGGGGAGGACGTGTTCGTAAACCCCAGGAATCTCAACGGGGCCATGCACGGCGACGCGGTCATCGTCAGGGTTGAGAGCGTAAAGGCCAAAGGCAGGCGCGAAGGCCGCATAATAAGGGTCTTGAGGAGGGCGCACAAGACCGTGGTCGGGAAGTTCGAGACCGGCAGGGGCTACGGCGTGGTCATCCCGTCCGATGAAAGGATACTCTACCAGATTATCATACCCCCAGGGGATGCGCGCAGGGTGAAGGACGGGACGATAGTGGAGGCCGAGATAACAAGATGGCCCGCGAAACACGTCGCCCCGGCAGGGAAGATAATAGAGACGATAGGCGATCCCGAAGACCCGGACGTCGAGGCCGAGGTCATACTGAAGAAGTTCGGCCTTCCGGCGAAGTTCCCCCCGGCCGTGATGCACGAAGTGAAATCCACGCCGCTCGCGGTCTCCGAAAAGGATACGCACGGCAGGGTTGACCTCAGGGGGAAAAAAGTCTTTACGATAGACGGCGAGACGGCGAAGGACTTCGACGACGCGGTCTCGATAGAAAAAACGGCCTCCGGCTTCAGGCTATGGGTCTCCATAGCGGACGTGAGCCACTACGTGAAGGAAGGCACGGCCCTCGACGCCGAGGCCTACGCGCGGGGAACGTCGGTGTATTTCCCGGACAGGTGCATACCGATGCTGCCTGAGGCCCTCTCCAACGGCATATGCAGCCTGAACCCCGACGAAGACCGCCTTACCATGACCGCCGAGCTCGATTTCGACCACGACGGCCGCGCGAAGAGAAAGAAATTCTACAAAAGCGTCATAAGAAGCGTCGAACGGATGACCTACACCAACGTAAAGAAGACACTTACGGGCGAGGACGCCGCGGTCTCCGGGAGGTACTCGCACATAGAAGCGGACCTGCGGCTCATGGAGGAGCTCGCGGGCAAATTGAGGGACTTGAGGAACCTCGACGGCTCCATAGACTTTGACCTTCCGGAACCCCAGATTATAATAGACATCGAGGGTAAGGTCGAAGACATAGTCCGCTCTGAACGGAACGTGGCGCACCGGATAATAGAGGAGTTCATGCTCGCGGCCAACAGGGCCGTGGCCGGGGAATTCGCGTCAAGCGGCCTTCCTTTCCTGTACAGGATCCACGGGGAGCCGGATGCGGACAGCATCGAGGAGTTCAGGGAGTTCATAGCCGGGTTCGGCCTGCACTTCAAGCCCGGCGGGCCGAAGTCGCTCCAGAAGGTCTTGAAGAGCGTTGAGGGCAGGCCGGAGGAGAAGCTCGTGAACCAGGTGCTCTTGAGGTCGATGAAGCAGGCGGTGTATTCGGACGAGAACGCCGGCCACTTCGGCCTCGCCTTCGCCGACTATACGCACTTTACCTCGCCCATAAGGCGGTATCCCGACCTTGTGGTTCACAGGCTCTTGAGCCTTCTCGTGCGCGGCGGATACACCGCCCTTGTGAAGGAGGGGATGGCGGCAAGGCTGCCGGAGATCGCCTCCCATACATCGGGCCGCGAAAGGAAGGCGATGGAGGCCGAAAGGGAGATAGCCGACCTCAAGAAGGCCCAGTTCATGCGGGACAAGGTCGGCAGCGAGTTCGACGGGTTCATCTCCGGGGTGACGAGCTTCGGGTTCTTCGTCGAGCTCAAGGACTACTTCATCGAGGGGCTTGTCCATGTGTCGTCGCTGTCGGACGATTACTACGTATTCGACGAAAAAAAGCATTCCCTCATCGGCGAATCGAAAAAAAGGGTCTTCAGGTTGGCCGACAGGGTAAGGGTGAGGCTCAAGAACGTCGATCTGGAACGGCGCAGGATCGACATGTCCCTTGCCGGGGAGCCGAAGGCCGCGGCAACGCCGCGCCGCAAACGCCGCAGGCGCGCATAAAAAGGATACGCGGCCGGGCTTCACGGGCAGCATGCGCCGTGGAGTCGTTCCGGGCTTACGGCCCCCTGCGCGGATAGAGAAGCCGGGAAGTCCAGGGCTTTAGATCTTGAAATGGAATGAGGAAAACGAGACCCGCGAGATGAGAACATTCAGGAACGGCAGGGCGTTGAAGGGGATGAAAAAAGTGATCCTTACGCTCGGCAACTTTGACGGAGTTCACCTCGGCCACAGAAAGATCATAAAGAAGGTCGTCCGGCGGGCCCGCTCCCTCAAGCTCCAATCCGCCGTCTATACCTTCGATCCGCATCCGCTCAAGGTGGTGGCCCCGCAAAGAAGCCCGTTGCTCCTGACCGACGCCGCGACAAAGGCCCGGCTCATTAAGGCCCTCGGAATAGACAACCTGATATTCGCGCGTTTCACGAAAGAACTCGCGGAAAGGCATCCGGAGGACTTCGTCAGGAGCGTCATCGTGAACGGCGTTTCGGCGAAGGAGGTCTGGGTCGGCCACGATTTCGCCTTCGGCAGAGGCCGCGCCGGAACCGCCGAAAATCTGAAGGAGCTCGGCAGGAAGTACGGCTTCGAGGTCTTCGTCATCCCGGCCTACAAGAAGGGCGGCCACATAGTGTCGAGCTCCAGGATACGGACGCTCCTGCATAGCGGACGCGTCGAGGAGGCGGCGCGGCTCCTTTCGGCGAGGTACTCGATAAAAGGCAGGGTGGTCAGGGGCAGAAACATCGGCAAGTCCATCGGATTCCCGACGGCGAACATCAGCGCGGCAAGCGAACTCGTACCCAAAAACGGCGTATACGCCGGATACGTCTCGCTTAAGGACGGGTTGCTTCCGTGCGTCGTCAATATCGGCACGGCCCCGACCTTCGGCGCAAGGCCGAGGACGATCGAGGTTCATATACTTGATTTCAGGGGCAATCTCTACGGAAAAAAAATAGAGGTGGCCTTCGTTAGAAGGCTCCGCTCCGAGAGGGCCTTTGCCTCGAAGGAAAAGCTCGTCGCGCAAATCGGAAAAGACGTCGAAAGGGCGAGAAGGCTTCTTCGCGCCCGTTCATAGGCGCGAACGGTTCAAGGCCGTTTCGGGCGGGAACCGATGACATCAAGAAAAACGCGGCGCGCGGCCATCAAGCCGGGCGGCGCAAAGGAAAGGGCGGATGATGAAGATAACCGGGTCTACGAGGATAACCGGCATATTCGGCGACCCTGTCGAGCATTCCCTTTCCCCGGCCATGCAAAACGCCGCGTTCGAATCAGCCGGGCTTAACATCGCCTATTTGCCGTTCCATGTGGGTTCTTCGCAGCTGCGCGTGCTCAAGAACGCCGTGGCGGGCATAAGGGCTTTGAACATCCTCGGGGTAAACGTGACCATACCCCACAAACAGAAGGTGATCAAATACCTTGACGTGGTCGATCCCAACGCCGGGTCGATAGGCGCCGTGAACACTATCGTAAACAGGGACGGAAGGCTTCACGGCTACAACACCGACGGGAGCGGGTATCTCCTGAGCCTCAGGGACGAGCTCGACTTTACCCCGGAGGGAAAGAACATAGTGCTCCTCGGTGCGGGCGGCAAGGCGCGCGGGATATTCGTTTCTCTGCTCCACGGGAA
>JAKAIQ010000163.1 GCA_021825035.1 Deltaproteobacteria bacterium
GAGAGCCCGGCCATGAACACGGTAAAGAGCAGGAAGGAGATCCGGGATCGGGTAAAAAAGAAAATAAACAGGGAAGAGGATGCTGCTGATCCTTACATTGGAATTATTTAAAAATGGAGGGTCCCACGAAATATCTCGATTGGAAGATAGTAGGCCTTTCTGCGGGGGCGTTTCTGAGTCTTACATTCGTTCTATGTGCCGCCTATGACCTCCTTTTCCCGGCTCAGGCGATGTATGAGGCATGGTACAGGCTCCTTCCCGGCTTCAAATGGCTCACGTGGTGGAGCTTCTGCTTAGGCCTTGTGGAGAGCTTCCTCTACGGCATCTATGCCGGGCTTGTATTCGCGCCTCTCTATAACTTTTTCAACCTGATGCTTGGCAGACGCGAAGATTGAGGAAAATCTCATAATGAAGGAAACTTTGAAAAATATAGGACGCCTCGAAGAGATAGCATCCGTCCTCCTTAAGCACGGCTTCGGGCATATTGTGGACAGGCTCGGCATCGGGGAGCGTCTTGCCCTCCGTAAAAGAGCGGGTGAGGAGGCGAAACGCCTATCCCGGGCTGAAAGGGTCAGGAAGGTACTTGAAGAGCTCGGCCCGACATTCGTAAAGTTCGGCCAGGTCATGAGCCTTCGGAGCGACCTCCTGCCGGACGACGTCATCGTTGAGCTGAGAAAGCTCCAGGACACGGTCCCGCCTTTTTCGGTAAAAGAGGTCAAATCGGTAATCGTGGAAGAGTTGGGGAAATCCGTCGAGGAGCTTTATGGAAGTTTCGATGAAGAGCCGCTGGCGGCAGCTTCCATAGGACAGGTCCACAGGGCGACACTTAAAGACGGCACCGACGTGGCCGTGAAGGTGGAGAGGCCGGGAATAGAGGCGGTCATAAAAAGAGACGTTGAAATCATGCACACGCTATCACGTCTTTTTGAAAAGTACATCCCGGAAAGCAGGTACTATGACCCGGTGGGCCTCGTAGATGAGTTTGAGAAGACCATAACGAGAGAGCTCGACTTTGTCATCGAGGGTAGGAGCGGGCAGAGGTTCAGCGAGGACTTTTCCGGCGATGAGAGGGTACATGTCCCTGCCGTAATCGGAGACCTCACGAAGAGGCGTGTCCTTACGGCGGAATTCAGCGCAGGAAAGAAGGTCTCTGATTTCTTTGGCGAGGGCGGAACGAAAAGGCACAATCTGGCGAGAAGGATCAACGACCTTTATCTAACGCAGATATTCGAGCACGGCTTCTTCCATGCCGACCCCCATCCCGGAAATATCTTCGTGATGGATGACGGGAGCATATGCTTCCATGACTTCGGGATCGTGGGCGAGCTCGATGAACGTATGAAGGAGAATCTTGCCGACCTATTTTTCGCCTTTGTCGATAAGGACATAGACGGCATAGTAGATGCATATCTCAGCATGGGCGCAATAAATGAAGACATAGATAGAGATGCCTTCAAGCGCGATATAGGGGACTTCATAAACGCCTATTACAGGCTCCCGATGAAGGATTTTTCATTCGCGGAGGTCATGAGGAACCTCATCAGTATCGGCAAGAAGTATCATATAAAGGTAAAGAGGGAACTTCTCCTCCTGGGAAAAACCCTTATGGGGGTCGAGTCTATTGTACGGAGCCTCGACCCGGACTTTAACCTTGTCGAAAATATAAGGCCTTACGCCACTACACTTATGCTCCGAGGACTTATGCCAGCGATGTCGAAAAAGGATATTTATAAAGCCGTAAGGACGATCAACAGGTTTTCAAGAGACCTGCCTGAGGATTTGACAAGGCTCGTTAAAAGCTTGAGTGAGAAAGGGCTTGAGCTTAAGCTGAGGCACGAGAAACTTGAGGACCTCGAAGCCCACATTGATAAGGCGAGCAACCGCCTTTCCTTCAGCCTCATTATCGCGGCTATAATTGTAGGGTCTTCCATAATCATGCAGATTCATATAGGCCCTTCTTATGATGGAATTCCCCTAATCGGCTTTACCGGATATATAATAGCCTTAATGCTCGGGTTATGGCTTCTCTGGTCAATCTTTAAATCAGGGGAACTATAAAAGGGAGATTACATGGCAAAAGACCTTGTATGCGGGATGGATATTGCTCCGGAGAAGGCCGCCGGAAAAAGCGAATATAATGGCTCCGTTGTCTATTTCTGCTCCCGAAAGTGCAAGGAAAAATTTGATACGAATCCAATTGCCTTCATGGCAAAAGGTCCGGATGAGCATACCTCTATCCGGGAAGGCGCGTTATATACGTGTCCGATGCACCCGGAGGTGCGTAATCATGGGCCGGACTCGTGTCCAAAGTGCGGAATGGCCCTTGAGCTAAGCCAGCCGACGCCTTCCGTCAGGACCGAATGGATATGTCCCATGCATCCGGAGATCATAAAAGACTCACCCGGAAGCTGCCCCATTTGCGGCATGGCTCTTGAGCCAAGAACCGTCCTTCCAAAGGAGGAAATTAACCCTGAGCTCATCAGCATGTCAAGACGCTTTTGGATAAGTTTGGTGCTCAGCTTCCCCCTTGTATTTATCGCCATGTCGGATTACATACTGGTGAATTTCCTGAGGAATATCATCCAGGGAAAGGCCCTCGGGTGGCTTGAACTGATATTAGCGACACCGGTCGTGTTATGGGGTGGATTCCCCTTCGTTGAAAGGGCCCTTCGTTCGGTCATAAATAGGAGCCCGAATATGTTTACTTTAATAGGGTTAGGCGTCGGTATAGCCTATATCTACAGCCTCGTTGCTTTCTTTTTCCCAGCCATTTTTCCCATATCCTTCAGGGGTAGCGCTGGAGAAGTGGCCACATATTTTGAAGCCGCCGTGGTCATTACTACGCTTGTCCTTCTTGGTCAGGTTCTTGAGTTAAAAGCCCGCGGCCAGACTAGCGCTGCAATAAGGGCCCTTTTAGGGCTCGCGCCGAACACCGCCCGCCGGATTATGGGGGATGGGACCGAACAGGATGTACCTCTCGACGCGGTTAAGCCCGGTGATCTGCTAAGGGTGCGGCCGGGGGAGAAGGTGCCCGTTGACGGGATAGTCATGGAAGGGGCCAGCTCCGTGGACGAGTCGATGATTTCAGGTGAGCCTATCCCGGTAGAAAAGCATCCTAATGACCGCCTTATCGGAGCTACGGTTAACGGAACGGGCTCTCTTGTAATGAAGGCTGAAAGGGTAGGGACCGAGACTCTTCTATCTCAGATAGTAAGAATGGTTTCCGAAGCACAGCGAAGCCGCGCGCCGATACAAAAACTTGCGGATACCGTGGCAGGCTACTTTGTACAGACCGTGGTCGTCATCTCTATTATAACTTTTGCGGCCTGGGCATTGATAGGGCCGCAACCCAGGTTTGCCTATGCAATCGTAAATGCCGTAGCGGTATTGATCATAGCTTGCCCGTGCGCCCTCGGGCTAGCAACCCCCATGTCGATAATGGTAGCTACTGGGAAAGGGGCGACCATGGGCGTTCTTTTCAGGAACGCCGAGGCCATAGAGGTGCTCCGCCAGGTGGACACTCTTGTCGTGGATAAGACAGGCACTATTACGGTTGGCAAACCCAAGCTCGTCGAACTCCATACTGAAGAAGGATGGGATGAGTCAGTGGCGCTGTATTTTGCCGCCAGCCTTGAACGCGGCAGCGAGCACCCGCTCGCGGCCGCCATAGTTGAATGCGCCGCCGCAAGGAAAATCGACCTCGCGAAAGTCGAATCCTTTAAGTCATTTACCGGCAAAGGGGTCCTAGGCAGGGTCGGGGGCCGGGAGGTAGCTTTGGGCAACCTGAAGCTCCTTGCCGACATGGGGATTGAACCGTCCGGACTTTCGGAGCAAGCTGAAAAAATGCGTTCAGAAGCTCAGACGGTCATGTACGTGGCAGTGGATGGCAAAATAGCCGGGCTCATTGGCGTCGCCGATCCCGTAAAGGCAACCTCTAAGGAAGCCATAACGACGTTGAGAGGAGAAGGCGTAAAAACCGTTATGCTCACAGGCGACAACCGTTCTACCGCTGACGCGGTTGCAAGACAGGTCGGGGTAAACGAAGTAATAGCCGAGGTCCTTCCCGATCAAAAGGCCGAGATTGTCAAGAAGTTGCAACAAGATGGAAGGATAGTGGCAATGGCCGGCGATGGCATTAACGACGCCCCGGCGCTTGCCCAGGCCCAAGTAGGCATAGCCATGGGAACCGGCACGGACGTAGCGATGGAAAGCGCGGGGGTTACTCTGGTGAAAGGTGACCTCCGCAGCATTGCGCGTGCACGAATGCTCAGCAGTATGACAATGAAAAATATAAAGCAGAACCTCTTTTTCGCCTTCGCTTACAATGCCCTTGGAGTGCCGGTGGCAGCGGGGATCCTTTATCCATTATTCGGGATACTATTAAGCCCGGTTATCGCCGCCGCCGCGATGAGCTTCAGTTCGGTCTCGGTTGTGAGCAACGCCCTGAGGCTTCGCAGGGTCAGGCTTCCATAAGCCGTATGATCTTTTCTGTAGTTCATTGATAAACAAGCGAACGGCCAGGGTGCTGCTAAAGAGCTGAAGGGATAAAACTCGTAAGTTTTTGAGGGCTGCTCTGCTTATTATAAAGAAGAACCTCTTCAGGGTCTTTATCTACAATACAATAGGCATTCCGATAGCGGCGCTTGGATTTTTAAACCCTATAATCGCGGCCGCGGCTATGGCTTAAAGTCTCTTTCCGTTGTGGCGAACTCCGCGACATTAAAGGCGCTCAAAATGGAAGTGTCTTGAGGAAGAGACGAACTTATGAGTAAGTTTGTATGGCTCGGCGCGCTTTCGATGCTTGCCGGGGCGATCCTTGTGTTCGTTTTTCTGGGGTTTACTCTCCGGAGCGCGCTCTTTATAGCCTTTTTACTCGTCTGTCCTGGAATCATAATCTATGGAATTATAAAAGCCTTACGGCGCCCGATAGAACTCCCCCTTGAACCACCCCCGGAGACGCGAGGGATGCTGCTTGAATGGATAGCCCCTGTCTACGACTTTTACTGTCCCAAGATCGGCCTTGGCCCAGGATTCAGAAAGCTTACTTTGCAATATGCCGGGGTAAGATCAGGAGAGCATATCCTCGATGTAGGCTGCGGCACAGGTGTGCTTACACGCCTTGCGTCAGAGACTGTTGGCCCGGAAGGAAGAGTTATAGGGATAGACCCGGGGCCGAAGATGATCGCATCGTAAGCTTCCCTGTCAAGTAGACAGTTTTAAAGTAGAGTTTCCGGCGTTGTTTTGACGGTATTCCTCCGGCGTAAGGTCCCCGAGGGCATCATGGAGATGG
>JAKAIQ010000164.1 GCA_021825035.1 Deltaproteobacteria bacterium
ATATCCTTGTGGAATACGAAGTCCTCGAAGAAGCGGGGCCTTTGGCCGTCGGTTTCAGTATCTTCGATAGTTCGAAAAACTATATTTTTGCCACGAACACGCAGCTTATCGATAAGGACATCGATTCAGGACGCGGCCTCCACCGCGTGAATATAGGGTTCCCGAATATTACTCTTTTCGCGGGCACATATACGGTAAGCGTGGGTTTATTCAATCGAAATGGCACGGTATACCTCGATTTTAAAAAAGACATAGTGCAGTTCTACATAACAGCAAAAAAACATATAGGCGAAGGCGCGGTTTACTTGAACGCGCAGTTCGACCAGGTTAAGGACGGCGATACAGGAAGCAATGTCCGGACAGCGGCCACAAAATGGCTGAACATGGAATTCGCCTCGAAATGCAACCTTAGATGCAGATGGTGTACTTTGGACCATTCCAAGCCCGCGACCTTTATAACGGATGAGATACTTAAAAAAACATTGGACGAGGTCGTGGACTCCGGGCGTTTCGAGCTCGACCAGATAGACCTTCATAACGGAGGCGAAACGCTTCTACACCCGCGGCTGGCCGATCTCCTTTCCGTCATCGCGCAAAAGAGGAAAGACCGCGGCGAATTTCCGCAGGTAAACCTTCTTACAAACGCCATGCTTCTGAACGAGGACGTGGCGAGAAAGATCGTCGATTCGAAGGCGATAGATTTTATCCGCTTCAGCGTCGACGGAGGGTCGAGGGCCGACTTCGAGGATATGCGCCGCGGGGCGAAGTGGGATGTCGTGCGGGACAATATTCGCCGCTTCATACGGATCAACAGGGAAGCCGGGAGAAAGATAAAAACCGGAATAATCTGCATCATCCCTTCCGGCAAAAAGAACACGACGGATTGGATGGAAGCCGAATTCCGGAAGCTTCTCGCTGCCGTTGACGGCTATGAAATAAGGCACTTATGCAATTGGGACGGAAGCAAGGACCTCGGCATTGACGAAAATTGGGGCGATACGTGGGGTGATGACACCGACTATAAGAAGGGCAAGGCATGCAAGTTTCTTTTGAAAGACCTGGTCGTATTGCCCAATGGAGACGTAAGCGTCTGCTGCGCGGATTTGAATTCAAGGGGAGTTATCGGGAACATAAAAGACAACTCCCTTTTTGAGATATACGCGGGCGAGAAAAGGCGTGAAATGATAAAAAAATTTTTTGCCGGCGACAAAGACCGGATAGAGCTTTGCAGGAGCTGTACAGGCTATTACGAGGGGTAGTTTTAAAAAAGACATATGAAGATAAACAGCGAAGTCCGGTTTTTAATCTCGGAAAAAGCAAATATCAGGATCGGAAGATACACATACGGGCAGCCGAAACTGCTGACGTGGACCGATGCCGATTATATTACCATAGGGTCTTTTTGTTCCATCGCTGAAGATGTGGTGATTATGGGCGGCGGCGAGCACCGGGCAGACTGGTTTACAACATATCCGCTGAGAATTGTTTTTGGTTTGCCGGGAGCGGGAGAGGACGGACACCCCCGCACAAAAGGGGAGACCATCATAGGAAATGACGTATGGATAGGATATGGAGCGACTATCCTGTCCGGCGTCAGAATAGGTGACGGCGCGGTCATCGGGGCAAAAGCCGTTGTGTCGAGGGATGTCCCGCCATACGGCGTCGCGGCCGGTAATCCCGCCAGGCTGGTAAAATACCGTTTTGACGAAGAAGTCAGGGATGAGCTTTTAAAGATAAGGTGGTGGGAATGGCCCCTGGAAAAAATAATTAAAAACGTCCATATTCTATGCGGTAATAGTCTAAAGACATTGAAGGAGTCGATATCATGAACGGTAAATCGCTTTTTAACCCGCTTGACTATTCAAAATCCCTGCTTCAGGAACCTCAGCGGCTGAGCGACGTCACGAGCTGGCATGAGCACATACCGTTCGCCTTTGTCCTTACCGAGATGCTGAAGCCAAGGGTATTCGTTGAGCTTGGCACCCATAAAGGCGATTCATACCTCGCCTTCTGTCAGGCGATCGATACGCTGGGGTTGGTCGCCGGATGCTACGCCGTCGACACGTGGCAGGGAGAGGAGCATGCCGGGTTTTATGATGAGAGCGTGTATGAGGAGCTAAAGGCATACCATAATCCGCGCTACGGAAGATTTTCAGAGCTCGTCAAATGCACCTTTGATGAGGCGCTCGCAAGATTTTCCGGCGAATCCATCGACCTTCTTCATATCGACGGGCTTCATACATATGAAGCGGTGAAACATGACTTTGAGACCTGGCTCCCGAAGATGAGCGGAAGCGGCGTTGTACTTTTTCACGATACGGCCGTCCGTGAGCGAGCTTTCGGGGTCTGGAGGCTCTGGGAAGAGATTAGCGAAAAGTATCCGAGCTTCGAATTCAAGCATGGCCACGGCCTGGGGGTTGCGGCTGTGGGAAGTACGGTGCCTGAACCGCTCTCCGGGCTGTTTTCGGCGGACGCGCGGGATGCCGCGAACATATGCCGATTTTTCCATTTAATGGGGGAGCGCATAGCTAAAGGCCGGCAGGTCCAGGCGCTCCTTGAGTCGCCGAGCTGGAGGGTGACCGCGCCTTTGAGGAAGATGAGGAGGATCTGGAAGAAGATATGCTGACAATATCGGTTGCGCTATGGAACCCCGACCCCGCGATGCTTGAGGCGTTCCTGCGGTCGCTGCGGAAGACGGCTCCCGAAATGTCGCAGTTGATAGTGGTGGACAACGGAAGCGCGGACAAGGCTTACAGGCGGCTGTTGAAAGAGGTGTACGGCGGCGCTACGGCCACCACGATCGACGTGATAGAGAACGCGGAGAACCTGGGATTCGGGCGGGCGCACAACCAGGCGCTGGAGCGCGCCTCCGGCAGGTACTTCGCCGTGGTCAACGACGACGTCGAATGGTTCGAGACGTGGACCACGCCCATGATAAGGATATTGGACGGCTATGACGGGGTGGGGCAGGTCGGGATGAGAAACGGGGCGTACAACGTGTTCGATCCCCTCGGCAATACGGAGATGGCGGCGGATTGCGCCGCGCCCGAGTATGTCGAAGGGTCCTGCTTCATGATGAGGACCGCGACCGCTAAAGAGCGCGGCCTGTTTGACGAGCGGTATGAGATCGGATATTTTGAAGACGCCGACCTGTCGCTTCGCCTGAGAAAGGCCGGGTACAGGCTGTCGAACGTCGACGTCAGGTGGATACATCACCGGGGCAGGACGGCGGAGGCCGCAAAGACTATCGACATGAAGAAGATCGCGTCGAAGAACAGGCATGAGTTCGAGGAAAGATGGTACGGCTATCTTCTTACGAGGTCTTTTGAAGAGACGGTAGACCCGAACGCCTATCGTGAAATGCAGAAGGAACTCTTGACGAAAAGAAGAGAGGTCGCCGAAAAAGACATTCAGATGGCCGAAAAAGACAGGCGGATCGCGGACATTTTGAACTCATGGAGCTGGAGGATGACCGCTCCGTTAAGGCGCGGCCTTGAATTCCTGAAGAGATAGGAAGGCATGGAAGACCTGAATATCGAAATCATAAAAAAAAGGATAAGAGAGCGCCTTGAAAAAAGGGGCGGGCCGATCGGGTGCCTGTCTTCAGATCATGAATGCCCCGCTCGCTCGTTTTTGTTGCCGGCCGGTTTAATCAAAGGGCTCAAGCGCGCCGTAAAAAAGATCCCCTTCAGCGAAAAGGTTTATTCCGCCATAATGAACAGGTACGTGAAAGGCCTGTAAAGAGCGCGCCGCGAAAGACGCATGAAGATCATAATAATGTACCCGCACATAGGTGTCCGGGACGCGGTGGGCAACGCCTGCGTCGAAGAATACAGGGCATTGAAGGAAGAGGGCATCGAGGCGTTCGTCTACGCCGAAACCCACGACCCTTCGGTCCGGGATTGCATGATCGGCGAGAGTGCGTTGAACGCGCTTGTCATGGACGAAGAGGCCCTGCTTATATATCATCACGGCATTTACTGGGAAAAAGGGCACGAGATATTCTCAAAGAGCAGATGCAGGAAGGTCATAAGATATCACAATATAACCCCGGCTCATTTCTTTCTGAGACACAGCGAAGTCTTCTTCAGGAACTGTTTTCTGGGAAGGAGGCAGAGCGCGGCCATGCTGTCGTGCGGCGTGGACGCCGTCTGGGGAGACAGCCATTTCAATAATAAGGAATTCATTGACCTCGGCCTGCCTGAAGAGAGAACGCGGGTTCTGCCGCCTTTTCACGTGATTCACGGGTATGACGCCCTGAGCCCCGACGCCGCGGCCCTGGAAAGACTGAACGACGGCAAGACAAACGTGCTGTTCGTCGGCAGGATCGCCCCGAACAAGGGCCACAGGCACCTTATTTATACGGCTTTTTACTACAGGCTGCTGTTCGGCGAAAACGTCAGGTTCATAATTACGGGCGCGCTGGACCCTGGCTTGAAAGGATATTACAGGGAGCTTAAGGGACTCGTCGCGCAACTTGGGGTCAAAGACCTCGTTTTTTTTACCGGCGGCGTTTCGCCTGAATATCTCAAGTCATGTTACCTCGGGTCCCACGTTTTTTTGCTTTTGAGCGAGCATGAGGGGTTTTGCGTGCCGATTCTGGAGGCCCAGCATTTCAAATTGCCCATAGTTGCCTTGAACAGGGGCGCGGTCAAGGACACCCTCGGCGAAAATCAATTGATTTACGACGAACCGGACTACGAGATTATCGCGTCCGCCATAGATGAGATCCGAGGCAATCCGGACGTCAGGGGTTTTCTCGTTGACGAGGGCCGGAAAAGTCGCCTGCAGCACGAAAGGGACGCGCTCAAGGCAAGGTTTCTCGGATACATAAGGGAATTAACGCGAGCATGAGAATAGGCTTCGATTACAGCGCGGCCGCGATATCGAGCGAAAGGACAGGCATAGGGAATTATGCCTCCCGGCTCATGCGCGCCCTTCTGAAGATAGACTGCGAAAACCAATACGTGCTTTACCCGGTCTTGAGCAACTTCCGTTTGCACAGCATCGGCGATTTCCCGGAGGCCCGCAACCTTGAAGTGGCCTTCAAGACGGCGTTGCCGAAGCTTTTGTGGTTTTACGGCGGGATGACGCGAGTCGGGGAATATCTGCTCGGAAATGTCGACGTTGTCCACAGCACAGCGTTCTGGGCGCCGCGCTTCAGAAGCAGAAAGAAACGACTCGTTGTGACGATCTACGACCTGACCGTATTTACCCATCCGG
>JAKAIQ010000165.1 GCA_021825035.1 Deltaproteobacteria bacterium
CCATACATCCACCGGCAGCGCAAAGCCCCATTTGTTGCGGTTCATGATCTCCGGGGGAATGAGGTCGCCCGCGGACTTTTTAAGGATATACTTCGAGGCGTTCTTGTTCAACTTCAATCCGGCGGGAATCCGCGCGGCAAATTCCACTATCTCGTGGTCGAGAAAGAGCGCCCTCGTCTCGAGGGAATTGGCCATACTCATCCTGTCTACCTTTACCAGCACGTTGTCCGGCAGATAGAACTTCGTATCAAGGTACATGAAGCGACTCAGATATTCCGCTGAATCGTTTAAAAGGTGCCCTCTGGCGAGATCAAAGCTGTCCGGGCTTCTGAGATTCCCGTAGAAATCCCCGGAAAAGAGGTCTCGTTTCCATTGCTCGCCCCGCCCTGCGAAATGAAGCCTCGCCTCGTCCACAGCCAGGCTCTCCAGAAAACCCTTACCCTTGAAATGACCGGGAAGGCTTCCGGCCCGGCGCGAGATGAACTCTTTTACCGGTGACGGAAGAAGGGACAATTTTTTCCGTTTAAGGCGCTCCCTGTAACTGTCATAGCCTCCGAATATCTCGTCTCCCCCGTCCCCGGTAAGAACGACGGTTACAAACTGCCTCGCCAGCTTCGAGACGATATATGTCGGCACGGCCGAAGGGCCGGCAAAAGGCTCGTCAAAATGCCAGACAAGCTCTTCAAGAAGGTCAACCGACCTCGCCTCCACCACGAACTCATGATGTTCGGTCTTGAACCGCTTTGCCGCGATCCTCGCGTATTCAAGTTCGTTATATTTGTCTTCCTTGAAACCTATTGAGAAGGTTTTAACGGGCCTGTCCATCGCCTCGCTCATCAGGCCAACCACCACGGTAGAATCGATCCCGCCGCTCAGGAACGCGCCCAATGGCACATCGCTTATCAGCCTGTCCCTGATGGAGCGGGACATCAGCGCCCTGAGCTCGGCCGAGAACTCTTCTTCGCTTCTGGAAAAGTCAGGCTCGTATTTGAGCTCCCAGTATTTCCTGATTTCGGTCTTTCCGTCCCGGTATTTCAGATAATGGCCGGGATGAAGCTTTTTTACGTTCTTGAAGATAGTGAGCGGCGCGGGAACGCATATGAAACTGAAGTAATGGTACAGCGCCTCGTAATCGATCTCCCTGTCGATCCCTGCGCTGAGGATGGACTTTATCTCCGACGAAAATATGATCCCTTCGTCCGTAACGGCATAATGCAAGGGCTTCTCACCAAGCCTGTCCCGCGCCAGCAACAGCGTCTTCCTGCGGTCATCCCACAGCGCTATCGCGAACATCCCGTTCAAATGCCTGAGGAAGTCTTCCCCGTATTCCTCGTAAAGATGAACGATGACTTCCGTGTCGCTCTCCGTTGAAAAACTATGCCCCTTACACTGAAGGAGGCTTTTCAGTCTCCTGAAGTTGTATATCTCACCGTTGAAAACCGTAACGATTGTCCTGTCCTCGTTAAAGACCGGCTGGCTTCCGGTCGAAAGGTCTATCACCTTGAGACGCCTCATGCCGAGGGCAACGTTTTTATTTACAAAATACCCCTCTTCGTCGGGCCCCCTGTGCCTCATGACCTCGCACATGAGGTTTATGACGCCGCACGGAACGGGCCTGTCCATATCATTTTGTACGATTCCTGCTATGCCGCACATGACATCCTGCCTTATAATCCCTAATTGCCGGTTCTCGCCGTTTCTACCGGAGCGTCAGCCGCTTACATGTAACCCAGATCGGACAATTTTTTTCTTATTGCATCGTCGGAACTCTCGTCAGGGTCGTCAGCCCCGTGATTCACCGCTCGCTTTACTTCCTGCTGATATCTTATTGCGTTGAATCCCGGCGAGGAGGATCGAAACAACTCTTTTTTCACCGCGCCGTCAAAGTCGTTCGGAATGGCGACCCCGTTCAGATGCAGAACTATCGCAGGTATGTCAACGATGTTCAACTCCTTGACGCCGCACGCGCTGTCGAAGTCCTCCCCGTAAAATATGAATATCCCCTCGTTTATGTGGCGTCCGTAATAAACCACCTCGTCATTGTCCCAAAACGGGTTCTCGCCGGTCTTCTGCACGATCCCGGAGGTCCAGATATTGTATGGAGACAGGAACTCGAGCACCAGGTCCGGCGCCTTGTGGCTGTACTGGCCGGAGTAAAGCTCTTCTTTTTTATGGATACTCTTGAAAAGAGGCCGTCCGGTATCCGGGTCTTTTATCGACGACAGCTCTTTGATCAGGGCATGCCTTATATCGTCATAGTCACGCTCGCCGCAGGCCATCTCAAGAGGATGGTCCGGCTTGACGTTGAGGTAAATCCCGAGGGAGCCGGCCGAGCAATATGTAATCCCGGATCTGGCGTGATCTATCGCCAGATGCGGCCAGTAAAATATCGACTCCTCCCCACCGAACATTTTCGTCATCGTTTGCAGGATGCCGCGCGGCGCCATGCGAAGCGGCGCAACGAGAGCGTTTCTCAAGACCTTTTCGCCGAGGCCGGTTAAATTGGTTTTTTTCGACAATACTTTTTTTAAAAGGCTGTTGAGCTTCAGCGACCTCAATTTCTTTTCATTGAAAACGAGATACTTCCTCTCCTTGAGCCAATCTATTATGTAAAAGGTCTTGACGGTCCTTAGAGAGCCATGATCGGACATGATTATGAAGTTGGCGTCGGGATGCCCGGCGACGAATTTGCCGATATTACCGTCTATGATCCGCAGGCCCTCCTCTATGTAAGCATCCTCCTTCATCAGATGATTGAAGTGGTCGTTGATCATGTAATTCGCTGCGAAGACGCTTAAACCGTATCTGTCTATAAGCTCCATGTACATTTCAGTTACGGCGTTGTCATGGTCCCTGTAATCCCGGCAAAAATCGGACCTGCCTTCACGCGTTTTCACCAGGTCGAAGGCGGGCACGTTCAGCATGCCGGCCCCATATCTTTCATTGATCCAGCCGTTCAGCTCCGGGGGATATACCTTTTTCGGACACCCGTCGGGAGAATCTATGCCGCTTATCAAAAAGCCGTCGATTTCTTCCGCCGGATATGTAAGCGGTATATTTGCGATCCCGGCTTTAAGCCCCTCATTATTCAGATACCTCCAGAACGAGGTGGCCTTTCTGTCATTTGACGACAATCTTCTGAATCTGTGGCCGCCTTCAGCCCGTGCGTTCCAGTCGAATATGCCATGCTTGCTCGGATATTTACCCGTAATGAAGGAAGACCAGGCTACGGGGCTGAACGGGGGCGTCGTCGAATGGAGAACGCCCCTTACCCCTCTCTCCGCGAGAAAGGACAGATTCGGAAGCTTACCGGCGGTCATCATGGGCTCGATATAATTCCACGACCCGCCGTCTATCCCGATCACAATGGTTTTTCTTTTTTTCCGCATATAATAATGCCTCTCTTTAATCGTCTTAGGGTTGTTTTTCCGGCCGCTTGCGGCACAACTTCCTTATAGGGGCTTTGATGCCCCGCGGGGAGCTTCATTTAAGAGCGGCGCGCCGGACTCATGCAGCGCCGCGGATTGAACGACCCCGGCATGAACGGCGAAGGTTCTTCATGACAGGGAATGGCCGTACTTGGTGACGGCGGGGCAAGACGCGCCACGCTCATCCCGCCTTTCTCGCCATGAATAGCATGGCTTTCTCGCGTATGTCCCTCTCCAGCACGATGATGCCGGCGAAATAAAGAATCGCGATCGCCGCCGCCCTGAACAACAGGCTCCGGACGCCTGACGGCCGGGTTATCATATACGCCGACACGAAATATACAACGCCGGCTGACAGGACGAGATATTTGATTATTGAATTTATCCTTATATCGAGCTTCAGATATCTTGAAGACCTCTCTGCTATCGCCACCACAAGGAAAAGATACGCTATCAGGGTCGCAAGGGCCGACCCTGTCAGGCCTAACCTCGGTATGAGCAACACGTTCAGGAGGAGATTTAGCGCTGCGGCAATTAACGTTATGTGCATTATTATCGCGGTCTTCTTGTGGATGAACAATCCGCTCGCAAAAATGGTATAGCCCCCGTAGACGATAAGCGGAAATATGATGTAGGGTATGATGGAAGAAGCGCCTTCATACTGTTTCGTCGCGGCCGTATCAATAAGGTCTTTGCCGAGGAGGCTGAGGACGATGATTATCGGTATGCCGAGAAGGAAATAATAATTGAGCGAGCTGTTTAAAAAATCCCTTGTCTCAGCCTCCCCCTTTTTCGTCCAGACGCTAAGATATATCGGGATTATGGCAAGCTTTAAAGGGACCGCAAGGACGGATTGCGCCATGGAGGAGATATTGTATCCCACGGAATATACCCCCACGGCAGACGACCCCATGTAATACTCTATCAAATACCTGTCTCCGAAACTCAATAGAAGGTTTGCCAGTTCCATCCAGATGAGCGGAAAGCCAAAGCTCAATGATTCTTTCAGGAAGGGGAAGGATATTTTCTTTATGTCCAGCTTATCCCTGTATGAGAATAGCAGTATGAAAAGGATCGCCCCCTCCGAGATTGCCATGCCCGTAAAAAAACCGGATAGACTGTGCTCGATAAAGAACACGATAAAGAGGCTTAAGAACAGGCTTCCGTACTTATTGAGCACCGTGATGACATTAAAGAACACGCCTCTTCTTTCCGCCCTGAGAAATACCTCAATTAGATTGTTAAGCGACTTGATGAATATTATGATTGCTATCAGCGGGATGAGTTTCAGGAGCAGGCCGTCAAGATGTCTTCTCAATGTGGCGAGGATTACCGCGTTTATGCCTATTAACATCAGATTGACAACGGCGACCCCGAATATCGGAGTGATATAATAGGACGACATCCGGTCAAGGGAATGATTGTTTTCATTGAATTCGGAGTAGAATCTAAGGGCCGAATGCTGCAGGCCGCATTTTGCCAGACTTACCCCGAGACTTATGGAGATTATTGCGAGAGAAAAAACCCCGTAGTCTTTCGGAGAGAAGATCCTCGTCATTATCGGGAACGATATGAACCCCGCCAATATCACGAACAGGTTGCCGACAAAATAGCTCGACGACTCGGCGAATAATCTCTTTACTGAACTCATATCAAACCGGCATTAGTCCTTTTTTAAGGCCTGGCGCAGGGCGTAAGACTGAAGGCGACTACAGATACCCGAGCGCCTTCAGATTTTTCTCCACG
>JAKAIQ010000166.1 GCA_021825035.1 Deltaproteobacteria bacterium
TCCGATCTCGGCTACAGGATAAGGGCGATAACCAACGGGGTGCACACGTTCACGTGGACGTGCGAAAGTTTCGCGAGGCTCTACGACAGGTACCTTCCGGGATGGGCGAACGAGCCGGAGCTTTTCGTGAGGGTCGACAAGATACCGGAGCGCGAGATATGGGAGGCGCACATGGCCGCCAAGAAAAGGCTCATCGACTGCGTGAACGCATCGACCGGCGCGGGCATGGATTGCGACACGCTCACGATAGGCTTCGCGAGGAGGGCCACGGCCTACAAGAGGGCAGGCCTTCTTCTGCGCGACGTCGAGAGGCTGAGGAGGATCGGCGCCGGGAGGCTCCAGATCATCTACGCCGGGAAGGCCCATCCGCATGACAACGACGGAAAGAGGAACATCGAGGAGATATTCGGGAAGAAGAAGCTCCTTGAAGGCTCCATAAAAATGGTCTATCTCCAGAACTACGACATCGACCTCGCCGCGAAGATGGTCTCCGGCGTGGACGTGTGGCTCAACACCCCGATGAGGCCGTACGAGGCCTCGGGCACGAGCGGGATGAAGGCGGCCCACAACGGGGTCTTGAACCTGAGCGTGCTCGACGGCTGGTGGATAGAAGGCCACATCGAGGGCTACACCGGATGGTCGATAGGGCCAGAGCCGGGCGAGTCGGCCCTTGTCCCCGGCGGCGACGAGGCCGACGCCTCGGACCTCTATGACAAGCTCGAGCGCGAGGTCATCCCCATGTACTACGAAAACAGGGCCGTTTGGATCAAGATGATGCAGAACGCCATAGGCAAGAACGCCTACTACTTCAACTCCCACCGGATGATGAGGAGGTACGTCACCGAGGCATACATAAGGTAGACGGCCGGCGCTGGCCTTGACTAACGCGGATTTCCTGCTTTACTTGAATGTATCCGCGCGGCGCCGTTTTTTTTGCGCCCATGGCCGGGCAAGAGAGCCTTTCGCCGGGGCCGCGGGGCGCATGAAACGGATGACCGCGCATTTTAAGCTCACATAAAGCAAGGAGGCAACGCCATGGCGCACCAACCGAAAAAATTCGATCTCAAACTCGACGGGATATCGGAAAACCAGATATCCCAGCACAGGGACATCCTCTACGCGGGCTACGTGAACAAATTGAACGAGATAGAGGAGAGGCAGAAAAACGTCGATATCTCGAAGGCGAACCAGACCTTCAGCGACCTTCGCGCTCTCAAGGCGGACGAGACCTTCGCCCTTAACGGGGTCGTCCTCCATGAGCTTTACTTCGAGAACCTCGGCGGCAGGAACATGAAGCCCAAGGGGAAGCTATCAGACCTCATAGCGAGGGAGTTCGGCTCCTTCGAGAGATGGTCGGACGTCTTCAAGGCGTGCGGCATGGCCGCGAGGGGATGGGTGATGCTGGGCCTGAGCGTCTACGACGGCAAGCTCCACAACTACTGCCTCGACGCCCACAACTCCAACGTCCCGGTGCACGTGATACCGCTGCTCGTCATGGACGTCTACGAGCACGCCTACGCCATCGACTTCGGCGTGAAGAGGCAGCCTTACATAGATGCCTTCATGAAGAATATCGAATGGAACGTCTGCGGGCAGAGGCTCGAGAAGATAGACCTCAAAGCCATAGAAAAGGTCGCGGCGAGCTGAGAAACGGGCGGTAAATCCTAAAATGACGGAGGGGGAACTTTCCATGAAAGTTCCCCCTCTTTGTTATTGGCGGATTGAAGAACTCCGCAATAAATGGCAAAGATTCTTCATGGCAAGGAATGGTCATTATGTATTGCTAACCTAACGCCACTTTCTTCAACGCCCTGCCGAATAGTTTTTTTGCACACTACCGCGCGCTTCGGGACATGGGGTTCTCTGCGCTACCGCCACACAAGCATAGCGGGCGATTTCCTGTATTTCGCGCCGTCGGGGAGATAGAAGAATTGAAGATTTCTGAAAGAAATTTGGTGGCAAACCCCCTACTATACTAAGCCCCCGCCATGATCATAGTCCAACGTACGAAGTAGTCCAATGTTATTTCAAATTATCTAAGATCCATTTTTTGTCACGTGGCGAGATTGTAGAGGAAGATGATACGGTTGTTACAATTATTTTTTTTACTTCGGCAGAACTCTCTCCCTTAATGCAACTCATGTCTTGAAAAATCTGCGACTTAATATCTTCCAAAGAAAATTCTTTTGCTTCCGTGCAGTCTATAAAAGAATCGTGATCAAGAAAGCTGTGTGACTCTTTCGGCATCAAAATCTGGCTTGCTCTTAATTCTGCTCTTTTCTTGATGAAAGGATGAATCTCTGAATTTATCAAAAAGCATAAAACTTTTGGATCCATACAAACAATAACAAGCGGTTTCGGTTTTGGCGGATTAGTAAAATCGCAAAAGATCCGGATGACGGCACCAACAGTGACGTTCCTTTTAAAGTAGTCTTCTTTTTTTTCAGGAGGGAAGGAGTCTCCGAGTGATGGCATGAGACCCTTATTATGATTTAGTCAAATAATGAACTAATAAATCACCATCTGCCAGGGTGGTGGCAATAGCCTCGATAGGAATCTCGTCATTCTCATCGGCAGCTTCATAAGCTTTATCGTGACTTTTTCTTCTAAGTTCATCGAAAGAGAGCGCCCCATATTCATCTATTGATTCATCCAAGCATCTTCGTTCAGACTCGCTTAGTAGATCAGCATCTGCGTCTCTAAGGGGTATTACTCTATTGCTAGGCTTGGGCAGAACCTTAAAAGATTCTAATGCACGTTCGTCTATGCAGGGATGATATCCATCACCACGCACATGTTTTATAATATCGTAAGTGTCACTTGGAACAGGGCCATTATTCATTGCTATATAAGTATCGTTGCAAACAAAACGGCCATATCTTTCAAGGTGTTTTTTGTCTGCAAAATACATAAGCTTCAAAATGCGATAAATATCAGGTCCGGGCAGGCGCTTAGCTATGTAAAGAATTTCTTCAATAGCCTTTTCCGCATCAAATTTGCGATGCATATCGTTCACCTCCCCTACTTATCGTCAATATATCGGCTTTTTAATTAATGGCCTTAAATCAATTATACCAGAAATGACAAAAGGAACGCCATTGCGCCCCCTCGTGAGCCGACACTCAATCCCGTACCCAGATCCACGAGTCGCGAGATTTCTCATCCCTATGATATCATACATTTGGAGCCTGGAAGTCAAGAAAAATATGAAATAATTTTACCTGATTTTTTTGCCTTGTCCAAGACAAATTGGTAAAGATGGGTACTCAAATATAGACTACAGGAAGTAACCGCGGTCTGCGGCGGTAATCCTTCCTACGCGCTTTCTATGAATATCCTCGCCGGGTCTTCGAGGTATCGCACCACCTTGGTGAGGAACATCGCCGCCTCCGCGCCGTCTACCACCCTGTGGTCGAACGTGAGGGAGAGCGGGAGTATCTTCCTCGGGACTATCTTTCCGTCTTTTACCCACGGCCTTTCGCTTATCCTGCCTGTGCCGAGGATGGCGATATCGGGATAGTTTATTATCGGGGTGGCGTACGTGCCCCCGTATGTGCCGTAGTTGCTTATGGTGAACGTCGAGCCTTTCAATTCGTCGAGGGTGATCTTCCTGTCGCGCGCCTTCCCGGCAAGCTCCTGAAGCTCCAGGGCGAGTTCGAGGATCGTCTTTTTATCGACGCCCTTCACCACCGACACCATCAGCCCGTCCGGGGTCTGCACCGCGACCCCGATATTGTAGTACTTCTTTATTATTATCTCCTCGCCCTTCTCATCGACCGAGCCGTTGAGGTAGGGATGCTCGACGAGGGCGTGCTGTGCCGCCTTCATGAAAAAGGGTATGAACGTAAGGTGTATCTTCCTTTCCTTCGCGACCCTGCCCTCGCGCTCGCGGAGGTCGTAGAGGTCGGTCACGTCGGCGTCGTCCATGCCGGTTACGAACGCCGCGTTCCTCTGCGACGCGAGCAAATTCTTTACGATGCTCTTCCTTACGCCCTTTATCGGAACCCTTTCGACCGGGCCCTTCGCCTCCGGCCTCGGAGCCTCGGGCCTCTGCGCCTCCTGCGGCGCGCTTACCGCCGCCTTTGCCGCGGCCACGTCTTTTTCGGTAATCATGCCTCCCGGCCCGGTTCCGGCAACGCCGGAGAGGTCGACCCCGATGTCTCTGGCGAGCTTCCTCGCCTTCGGCGAGGCCATCGCCTCCTCGGCCTCCGGCAGCGTGCCCACGACCGAGACTGACGGCCGCCTTTCGGCGACCGGCGGGACAACGGCCTTTTCTTCGGTCGTCTTTTTTCCGGGGGCCTTTTCTTCGGCGGCCTTTGCCTCTCCGGCCTTTGCCTCTCCGGTCTCTATCCTGACGAGCGTCTCCCCGACCTTTACGACGTCGCCTTCCTTCTTCGAGAGCTCCGCTATCCTGCCTTTTTTCGGGGAAGGCACCTCGACTATGGCCTTGTCAGTCTCGACCTCCAGCACTATCTGGTGCTCCTCGACCGGGTCGCCGGGCTTGACCCTCCACTTTACGATCTCGCCTTCGGTTATGCCTTCGCCGAGGTCCGGCAGCTTGAATTCGAATATCATGGGGGAGTCTCCTTAAAGCCGGGTTTTTGATTTTTTCAGGGTCGATTGCACGGCAACGCGCTCCGCGGCTTCCCTGCGGAGGTTTTGACGCCCTGCGGCCTGCCGCCGAAGGCTTATCTCTAAAACCGGATTTTTAAAGCGAAAGGCCGGAAAAAGGCCGCCGTGGCGCGTAAGGCGGGGGTTTCCCCGGCTCAATATTCCATGAGCGTTTCGTACGCCTTCCTGATCCTCTCCTTCGGCGGGATGAAGGCGTCTTCGAGGCGGGCCATGGGAGTGACGGCCTCAGGCCCGGCCACCCTCAGCACCGGGGCCTTCAGATACCCGATGGCCTCCTCCGCGGCAAGGGCCGCTATCTCGGCGCCGAGCCCCATGTTCCTCGTGGCCTCGTGGACTATGACGAGGCGGCCGGTCTTTTTGACCGAAGCGAGTATCGTCTCCTCGTCGAGGGGCTTGAGCGTCATCAGGTCTATTATCTCGGCGTCGAAGCCCTCGGCGGCTTCGGAGGCCCTGTGGAGCATGGCGCCCCACGCGACCACGGTGAAGTCCTTGCCCTCCTGATGTACGCTCGCCTT